>JAJECC010000100.1 GCA_022822205.1 Rhodospirillales bacterium
TCGAAGCCCTGCACCAGCACCTGTGCCGTTGCGGATCCCACCGTCGGGTGCTCGCCGCCATCGACGATCTGATTGCCGGGGGGGTGTGACATGGCCGGCAGCGCATCTCTCGAGACCCACCCCGGCCTCGATCAATGGATCGAGATTACCGAAGACGAGCGCATCCTCGTCCACACCGGCAAGGTCGATATCGGCCAGCGGATTTCGACGGCGCTTGCCATGATCGCGGCGGAAGAGCTCGATGTGGCTTACGACCGCATCGACATCAAGCGGACCGAGACCGGCGTCGACCCCAATGAAGGCTTCACCTCCGGTTCCATGTCGATGATGCATTCGGGTAACGCGGTGCGTCACGCCGCAGCCACCGCGCGGGCGCGGCTGCTGGACATGGCCGCCGACGAACTGGGGGCCGAGCGGGACAGCCTCGAGATCGATGACGGCCTGATCCAGGCGCCCGGCACCAACCGGTCGGTGAGTTTCTGGGAACTGGCCGGCGGCAAGCCCTTCGAGGCCGACGTGGATATCGACATCCCGGTGAAGGCCCCCGCCGGCCATTCGGTGGTCGGTCGAACCGTTTTGGCCAAGGGTATGACCGAGATCGTGTCGGGCAAAATGAAGTACCTCCATGACCTGCGTCTGCCGGGGATGAAGTTCGGCCGATTGGTCAGGCCGCCCCACTACCGGGCATCTCTCAAATCATTGGATGCGGGCGTGGTCGAACGCCTGGAAGCGTCCGGCGTCTCGGTGATCCGAAACGGCAGTTTCCTTGCGGTGGCGGCCGACGGCGAGTACGAGGCGGTGAAAGCCGCCACTCGGCTCGCCAATGCCGCCGAGTGGGATATGGGCGGCGGGCTGCCGACCCAGGAGCTCTACGAAGCGCTGACCGCCAACGAACGCATCAGCCTGCCGGTCGTCGAAGGCGGCGCCCCGATCGACGCACCGGTGCCGGCGCTTGCCGATCCGCCGGCCGAGGCCGCCGCAACCCTCTCGGCCCGCTACGAGAAGCCCTATCACATGCACGGATCCATCGGTCCGTCGGCGGGGTGCGCAATGTTCGAGGGCGGCAGGCTCACCGTCTGGACCCACAATCAGGGCGTCTATCCGCTGCGTGCGGCCATCGCCGAAGCCCTCGAGATGGAACCCGACGACGTCCACGTTCGGTTCGTGCCGGGCGCCGGCTGTTACGGCCACAACGGCGCCGACGACGCCGCCTTCGATGCGGCGCTCTGCGCCGTCGCCGTGCCGGGCACGCCGATCCTCCTGAAATGGACCCGGGACGACGAGCACGCGTGGGAGCCCTACGGCAGCGCCATGGTGATGGAGTTGCGGGCAAGCATCGATGGCGGCGGCAGGATCATCGACTGGTCCCACGAAAGCTACGGCGACACCTTCATGGGCCGGCCGGCCCCGGGCCGCGCCGGGACGCCCGCCGAGAAACTGGTTTCCGCCCATTTCATGGAAAATCCCATAGATTGGCCGGTCCCGCCGCCCACCATGGGGGCGCATGTGGGCATCCACCGGAACCTGGAGCCGCTCTACAATTTTCCCGGCCCCCGGCTGGTCAAGAACCTGGTTCGCGGTATGCCGCTCCGGGTGTCGGCGCTCCGCACGCTCGGCGCCTTCGGCAATACGGTCGCCATTGAGGCGTTCATGAACGAACTCGCGGAGGCCGCCGGGATCGATCCGGTCACCTTCCGCCTCAATCACCTGGATGACGACCGTGCCAAGGAGTGCATCACCGCGCTCGCCGGCATGATGGCCGCCGGCAAGGCGGGGGACAGCGACGGGCTCGGCCAGGGTATCGCCTTCGCCCGCTACAAGAATTCCGCCGCCTATTGCGCCACGGGCGCCGAGGTGAAGATCACCGACGAGGCAGAGGTCAAGCTGACCCGGGCCTGGATTGCCTGTGACGCCGGCGAAGTGGTCGACCCCCACGGGCTGATCGCCCAACTGGAGGGCGGCTACATCCAGGCGGCGAGCTGGGCCCTATATGAGCAGGTGACCTGGGACAGGGACGGGATCACCAGCCGAGACTGGGACAGCTACCCCATCCTCCGCTTCGACAATGTGCCGGAAGTGGAATGCAGGCTGATGGAGCGGCCCGGCATGCCCTTCCTGGGCGCCGGTGAGACGGTCGCCGGGCCGGCGGGAGGCGCCATCGCCAACGCCATCCATGACGCCATCGGTATCCGCCTGCGCCGCATGCCGTTCAACCGGGACGCCATCCGGGCGGCGGCGCTCGCTTAGGTCTCGTACACCACGTCGGTGAGGTAGAGCCCGTCGGGCGGCGCGGTGGGACCGCCCCGCCCCCGATCGCGCGCCGCCAGCGCGTCCCGTACATCGTCGGACGTCCATTTTCCTTCCCCCGCCAATTTCAGGGTGCCGGCGATATTTCGCACCTGACGGTAAAGGAACGACCGCGCCCGGACGGTGATCAGAATTTCGTCCCCATCCGGCCGCACGCCGATCTCGTCCAGGGTCTTCACCGGGCTGTCGGCTTGGCAGTCGGCGGCGCGGAAGGTGGAAAAATCGTGCTTGCCGATCAGATGCCGGGCCGCCGCGTTCATCGCCGCCGCATCGAGAGGCTGAGGGATCCACCAGACCTTGCCGGCACGGACCGCGGGCGGCGGGCGGCGGTTGAGGATGCGGTAGAGGTAGCCCCGCTGGGTGGCCGAGAAGCGGGCGTGGAAATCATCATCCACCGCCTCGGCCGCCAGCACGACGACCGGATGGGGTTTGACGTGGAAGTTAAGCGCGTCCCGGACCCGGTCCGGCTCCCAGTCGTTTCGGAGGTCGACGTGCGCCACCTGACCCAGGGCGTGAACGCCGGTGTCGGTGCGCCCGGCACCCTCCACCAGCCGCCGCTCCCCGGCGAAGGCCTCGATCGCCTCCTCCAGCACCTGCTGGACGGTAATGCCGTCGGCCTGGCGCTGCCAGCCGACAAAGCCGCTGCCGTCATACTCCAGGGTGAGTTTGTAGCGCGGCATCGCTCCTTCAATCCCCGTGGCCCAACCGGATCCCGGCCGGCACCGGGGCGCCCCGGAGGAAATCGCCGGTGGACATGGGGGACTTGCCGGCCAACTGCACGCGGGTGGGCGCGATTGATCCCCGCCCGCAGCCGATGGTCAACGCCTCATCCAGCGTCACCCCGGGCTCGCCCGAGCCGTCCGAGACCACCGCCGACAGGATCTTCAGCCGCACGCCCTCCAGTTCCGTGTAGCCGCCGGGCCAGGGATCGAATGCCCGGAGGCGGCGCTCTATGACCTGGGCGGGTTCCGAAAAGTCGATCCGCGCTTCGGCCCGGTCCAGCTTCCTGGCGTAGGTCACGCCGTCCTCGGGCTGCGGGGTCGCTTCCAGGGCGCCCTCGGCGAGCCCGCCCAATGCCTCGACGATCAGCCGCGCGCCCATTGCGGATAAATCGTCGTGCAATGAACCGCCGGTGGCCGCGGGCGTGATGGCGACGCGTTCGGCGAGCAGCATGCCGCCCGTATCCAGTCCCTCGTCCATCCGCATGATGGTGACGCCGGTCTCGGCATCGCCCGCCTCGATGGCCCGTTGAATGGGGGCCGCTCCCCGCCAGCGGGGCAGCAACGAGGCATGGACGTTGAGACAACCGTGTTTCGGGACATCCAGAATGGCTTTCGGCAGTATCAAGCCGTAGGCGGCGACCACGGCGGCGTCGGGATCGAGGGCCGCGAAATCAGCCTGGGCAGCTTCGTCCTTGAGGGATTTGGGGGTCCGGACCTCGAGACCCGCCTCGTCCGCCGCGGCATGGACGGCACATTTCCGTTCCTTTTGCCCCCGGCCCGCCGGCCGCGGCGGCCGGCAATAGACGGCGGCGATGTCATGCCCCGCGTCCCGCAGCTCATGCAGAATGGGTACCGAAAAATCCGGCGATCCCATGAAAACAATACGTAGTGAGGTGGTCATGGGGGCTGCGGCGGGCGGGCGGAATTCAAGCGCTCGCCGCCGCCTTTTGGCGGCTGCCGGATTTGCGCCTCTCCTTCTCCTCCAGCTTCTTGAGCTTGGCGAGCTTGCGCAGAATGGTGTCCCGCTTGAGCTTGGAGATGTGGTCGACGAACAGAATGCCGTCCAGGTGATCCATCTCGTGCTGGAGACAGACCGCGAGCAGGCCCTCGGTTTCCATTTCGCGGATCTCGTTCTGCCGATCGAGATAGCGGATGCGGACCTTTTCGGGCCGGGAGATTTCGGCATAGTGCTCGGGCAGGCTGAGACAGCCTTCCTCGTACTCGAACATCTCGTCCGACGCCCAGACGATCTCCGGATTGGCCATCCTCACGGGCAGCCGGTTGTCTTCGTCCTTGGAGACATCGACGACGATCACCCGCTTCAAAATCCCCACCTGGGGCGCCGACAGGCCCACGCCCGGCGCCAGGTACATGGTCTCCAGCATGTCGTCCATCAACTGGGCGATTTCGGCATCAACCTTTTCAACCGGCCGGCTGATTTTCTTCAGCCGGGGGTCAGGGGCCTTGATGATGTCCAGTAGGGCCATCGATTCGCGGACCTGGCGGTTATTCGGGACCCATCAAGTAGGTCAGCGGGCCCGCCGGGTCAAGATTTCCGGGACTATCCAGGCGCTTGATTGCATCTCACCGGGGCTTGCGTCAAATTAGCGCATGGACCTCATCACGATCCTGGCGGTGGTCATTGCCCTCGGCGTCATCGGCATCGCGCTTCTGGTGCTGCGGGGCGAACGCGCCCGCGCGGAGACCGACGCCAAGCTGGCCGTCTTCGCCGGCATGGCGGACAAGCTCAGCCACGCCCAAACCGCCTTGGGCGCTCGTGTGGATGAGCGCCTGGACGGTATCGGCAAACGCCTCGGCGACGGCCTGACCCAACAGGCGGAAACAACCGGCAAGACCCTAAATAAATTGAACGAGCGGCTGGCGGTGATCGACGCCGCTCAAAAGGAAATCACCGGCCTGTCGCGGGAGGTGGTGGGCCTCCAGGACATCCTCTCCAACAAACAGGCCCGCGGCGCGTTCGGTGAAATTCAGTTGAATGATCTGGTCAGCCAAGTACTGCCGCCGCAGGCCTACGGCTTTCAGGTTCAACTCGGCAACGGCAAGCGTGCCGATTGCGCCCTCAACCTGCCGAACCCGCCGGGCCGGATCGTCATCGACAGCAAGTTCCCGCTGGAGAGCTACCGGGCGCTCCATGACGCGCCCGACGAGGCGGCAAGGACCGCCGCATCCCGGGCGTTTTCCGCCGACGTCCGCAAGCACATCAAGGACATCGCCGAGCGCTATATTATCCCCGGCGAGACCGCCGATCAGGCACTGATGTTCCTGCCCTCGGAGGCGGTCTATGCGGAGCTTCACGGCAACTTCGCGGCGGTCGTCGAGGACAGCTTCAAGGCCCGGGTCTTCATCGTTTCTCCAACCACGTTGTGGGCAACCCTCAACACCATCCGCGCCATCCTCAAGGATGCCCGCATGCAGGAGGCCGCGGCGCTGATCCAGGACCAGGTCCGGCTGCTGCACGAAGATATCGGCCGGCTGGATGACCGCACCGCGAAGCTGCAAAACCAGTTCGCCACGGTGACCAAGACCATCGGCGAGATCCGCACCTCGGCCGGCAAGATTTCCCGGCACTCCGAAAAGATCGAGGAGATCGAACTCGGCATGGACGGCGACGAGAACGATTCCCCGCAAATCGCCGAAATCCACGAGCTTCCCGTCCGCCGCGACGGGGACGGCTGACGAGAACGGGCGGCACCGGGGTGCCGCCCGCTTCAACGCAAAACCCGGTTTCGCCTATTCCATCGGGATCAGCCGGTACTTTTCGAGGATTGGCTTGGTGACCTCGGGGTCGGACCGCTGCTCATCCGAGAGGTCGGCCATTTCCTGGAACATGGCGCTCTGCTCGCCGGGCGAGAACACCACCAGCATGGTCGCCGCTTCCTTGACCTGCACCTTGTGCGGCACGTTCGGCGGAATATGGATGGTGGTTCCCTTGGTCGCCTCGATGGTCTCGCCGCCCACTTCCCAGGTGGCGCTGCCGTCAACCATGTAGAAGGTCTCGAAATCGTTGCCGTGCATGTGGCGGCGGGACTCGAACCCCGCCGGGCAAATCTCTTCGCAAATCTCGTAGTGGCCCTCGGTCGCCGCGGACGGCACGATCACCCGCATCCGGTTGTTGCGGAGATAAATCTTGCCGTCGTCCGGCCCGAGAAACGTTCCCTTGCTCATGAATTCGCTCCCATTCCAGAAAATTCTTCAAAAAATAAACGCGATCATTGTAGGGATCGGACAGGGGCGAGTCACCCGCTTGTATGACCGGCACCTGCCACTAAGATCGCTTCCACCAACGCCCCGAAGAGGACACGCCCATGCGATACGCGGTCGGACAACCGGTACCCCGGTCCGAAGATCCGAGGCTGCTGACCGGCAACGGCGGATATTCCGATGATGTGAACCTGCCGCACCAGGCCTACGCGGTGTTCGTCCGCTCACCCCATGCCCATGCCGGGATCAAGTCCATCGATGCCGGCACCGCCAAGGCCATGCCCGGCGTCATCGATGTGCTGACCGGCGCCGAGCACGAGGCGGACGGGATGGGTGAAATCACCGGTCCGACGCCCCGAAAGCGCCGGGACGGCTCCGTCATGTATCGCCCGCCACGACCGGCGCTCACCAGCGACCGGGTGCGGCACATCGGCCAGGCGGTGGCCATGGTGATCGCCGATTCCCCCGCCCGGGCCAAGGACGCGGCGGAAGCCGTGGCGGTCGATTACGATCCGTTGCCGGCCGTGCTCGGCACATCGGACGCCAATCGGGACGGCATGCCGGCCATCTGGGATGAGGCGCCCGACAATGAGAGCTTTTTCTTCGAGATGGGCGACGGCGATGCGGTGGCGTCCGCGATCGAGGGTGCCGCCCACGTGATCAAACAGAAATTCGTCATCAATCGGATCACCGCCAACACCATGGAGCCCCGGGGCGCGGTCGGCGTCTACACGCCGTTCGAAGACCGCTACACCATGTATGCGGGCTGCCAGCGCCCCTTCGCCTGGCGGACCAATCTCTCCAAAAACTACTTCCGCGTCCGGGAAAACCAGCTCTCGTTCATTACCGGCGATCTCGGGGGTTCGTTCGGTATGCGGGGCGCTATCTACCCGGAAATTCCGCTTTGCGCCTGGGCCTCCAAGCGGGTCGGGCGGCCGGTGAAGTGGACCGCCGAGCGATCCGAAGGCTTCATGGCCGACGACCACGCCCGGGACAATGTCTCGGAGGCCGAACTGGCCCTCGACAGGGACGGCAAATTCCTCGCCCTCAGGGTCCGGACCAACGCCAATCTGGGCGCCTACGTGTCGTTTCTCGGCATGGGGCCGCCCACCGGCAACATCGGCGGGCTCGCCGGGGTCTACACCACACCCGCCATCCACGTGCAGGTGGCCGGCGTCTTCACCAATACCTCCCCGCTATCCCCTTACCGGGGGGCGGGCCGCCCGGAGGCCGCCTACATCATCGAGCGGATGATCAACCTGGCGGCGGCCGAGACCGGCATCGATCCGATCGAGCTTCGCCGGCGCAACTTCATTCCCGTGGATGCCTTCCCCTACAAGACACCTCTCACCTTCACCTTCGATTGCGGCGAATTCGAAGCGGTGATGGACGAGGCGCTGGAACTCGGCGATCGGGCCGGGTTCGAGGCGCGGCGCGAGGCATCCAGGGCCGAGGGCAAGCTTCGGGGGATGGGCATCTCATGCACCATCGAACAGGCCGCCGCTCCCCAATCGGAGACCGCCGAGCTTCGGTTCGACCCGTCGGGCACCGTTACCGTGCTGTGCGGAACCACGCCCCACGGCCAGGGCCACGAGACGATCTACAAGCAACTGGTCTGCGACAGGCTGGGGATCGAGCCCGGCAACATCCGGGTGATCGAGGGCGACACGGACAAGGTGAGTTTCGGCACCGGCACCGGCGGGTCCCGCTCGGCAACCATCGGCACGTCGGCGGTCCTCGCCGCTGTCAACAAGTTGATCGGCAAGTGCCGCAAGATCGCCGCCCACATGCTGGAAGCGGCCGACGCCGACATCACGTACGAGAACGCCGCCTTCGCCGTCGCCGGGACCGACAAGTCCCTGCCGTTCATCGATGTGGCCAAAGCAGCCTTCCAAAAGGCCAACCTGCCGGAGGGAATGGAGAGCGGCCTCTACGAGATCGCCACCTATGATCCGGAGAAGGCCAACTTTCCCAACGGCTGCCATTTGTCCGAGGTGGAGATCGACCCGGACACCGGCGGGATCGAGATCGTCAAGTACACCGTGGTTCACGATGTGGGCTTCGAACTCAACCCGCTGCTGGTCAACGGGCAGGTGATGGGCGGTATCGCGCAAGGCGCGGGCCAGGCGCTGATGGAGGACATGGTCTATGACGAGCGCGGGCAACTGCTCTCCGGCTCGTTTCTCGACTACACCATGCCGCGCGCCGGAGATTTCCCCGGCTATGAGATCAAGGGCCATCCGGTGCCGACCGCCAGCAATCCGCTCGGCGTCAAGGGCGCCGGAGAATGCGGCACGGTGGGCGCGCTGGCCTCGGTCTCCAACGCCGTCGCCGATGCCCTGTCGCCGCTCGGCATCCGCCACCTGGACATGCCGGCGACGGCGCCCCGGGTGTGGAAGGCGATCGACGAAGCCGGCGGAGCCTAGAGCTTTATGTGATTAGGCGGAGTCATTTTAGGGATTCACAAGCTTTTCGATTTCTGATTCAAGATTCTTGCTGGGTAAGGAGGCCGGCAAGGATGGCAAGAGCTTATTCCCTTGATCTTCGAGAACGGGTTATTTCGGCTGTGTCGCGCGACGGGATGTCGTGCCGGGCGGCGGCGCGGCATTTTGGGATCGGCGAGAGCACGGCGGTTGCCTGGCTGGCGCGCT
>JAJECC010000169.1 GCA_022822205.1 Rhodospirillales bacterium
TTGCGCTGTTCGGAGGGACGAGCCCAGCTTTTCGGGACTTGTGCGTCAGCAGCGAACACGACCAAATCCCGGACGACTTCATCGAGTGCTGGGCGACCTGTTACTGGTGCATCCAGGCCTGTCTTGTCGCACCACTGTCCCAGCCTGAACATGCACGACTGGAGCGGTTTCTGCGTCCACTTCTGGAGACGGTGTGCCGTTTCACCCTGCCAACGCAGGAAGAGCTTATCGGAGACGGTGTCATAAAGCTCATGGAAGGCATAAGTCGCCACTCCGAACGACGCCTGGGGATTGCTCCCGAAGCTGTCGTGAGCGGGCATCGCAGCTTCATAAGAAAGATTTTTCGAGGACAGACGTGAAATGCGATTAGCGATAACGGCGGGCGCGGAACTGTCCGGCGAGCGCCGCGAAAGCGCCAATGCCGGTCCCGGCCATGACGCAGTCATTTTATGCCCCCCCTTGCCGCCGCCCGCGCCCGAGCTAAATGTATAGACGAGTGCCGTCCTGCCGCCGGGGCGGCGTTTTGCGTATTTGGAGGGGAGCTATGCAGTTTTGTACGGTCAATTTGGGAGGTACCCCCCAAAAGGGTGTCAATAAATGTCCATGAATGTCCATTCCGCCGAAAACGCAGCTATGCGCCCCGCGCATGGCTGCGCTCCTCACCGTCTCCGTGGTTCAATTCGGCCGGAAACTGCTCTAATCTCGTCGCAGCAAACCGCAGGGCGGGGAGGTAGACGTGGCGAAAAAGCCGGCTGTAACAATCGACTGCCATGCGCACATCGTGGTGCCGGAGGTCTTCGAAATCACCTCGAAGCATGGTCTTCACGCGCGCATCGGGCTGAAAGGCCGGACCAGCCTGGGGGCGGCCAGGGAGTCGCAGCGCACCATGACGCGCATGACCGGCGCCAGGGAGCGGCTCCGGGACATGGATCGCATGGGCGTCGACATGCAGGTGATCTCGCCCAGCATCGTGCATCAATCCACCTATTGGGCCCCGGGGGCGCGGGCGCACAAAATCGACCGGATGACCAACGATGCAACCGCGGAGATGGTCGCCAAACACCCCGACCGGCTGATCGGTATCGGTCTGGTTCCCCTCCACGATCCCAAGCGGGCGATCCGGGAGATGACCCGCTGCGTGACCGACCTCGGGCTCCGGGGGGTCGAGATTTCCACCGTCGTCAACGACCTGGAAATCGGCGATCCGAAATTCCTCCCGTTCTGGAAGGCGGCGGAGAAATTGGACTGCCCGGTCTTCATCCATCCGGCCGGCAACTCCGATCCGCGGCTTCGCAAATTCGGCCTGGCGTTCAATTTGGGGCAGCCCTACGAAGAGGCGCTGGCCATGTCGTCCCTGGTCTATGAGGGGATCATGGACAAGTTCCCGAAACTGAAAGTCCTCATTGTCCATGGCGGCGGCTTCCTGCCCTACTACGCCGGACGTCAGGATTCGGCTTCCCGGACCGGACGGGACGGCGCCGGGCTGAAAGGCGAATTCTCCAGCTATATCCGGAAATTCTATTTCGACACGGTGCTGTTCAACCCGGACATGCTGACGTTCCTCGCCACCAAGGCGCCGGCAAGCCACATCCTCATGGGCACCGACTATCCCTTCGGCGAGAAGGATCCGGTCGGCTTCATCAAGCGCAACCGGAAGATTCCGGCGGCCGCGCGGGACGGCCTGCTGGGGAAAAACGCCGCGCGGCTGTTCAGAATCCCCGTGTGATGGCCGCCAAGCCGAAAATCCTCATCGCCGGCGCCGGCATGGGCGGGCTGACCGCCGGCGCCGCCCTGCTTCAGGCGGGGTACGATGTGGAAATATACGAGCAGGCCCCCGACCTCGGCGAGGTCGGGGCCGGATTTCAGGTGAGCGCCAACGCCACCCGCGTCCTCTGCGCCCTTGGCCTCGGCGACGGCCTGGAGCGGATCGCCGCCATTCCCGACGGCAAGGTCATCCGTATCTGGAGCACCGGCGACACCTGGCCCCTATTCGACTTCGATCAGGCCTTCGTCGAGCGCTACGGCTATCCCTACTACACCTTCCACCGGGCCGACCTGCACGAATTGCTGGTCGACGCCGTCCGCCGCGAGAAGCCGGATGCGATCCATCTCGGCCACGCCTGTACCGGGTTCGAACAGGATGGCGGCGGCGTCACCCTGAAATTCGACAACGGAAACGAGGCGCTGGGCGACGCCCTCATCGGCGCCGACGGCGTGCATTCGACCATCCGCGCCGCCCTGGGACACCGGGACAATCCCGTATTCACCGGCTCCATGGCGTGGCGCGGCGTCCTGCCCGCCGACGATCTGCCGGAGGACCGGTTTCCACCGGTCGGCACCAACTGGGTCGGTCCCGGCGGGCACTGCATCACCTATCACCTCCGCCGGGGCGAAATTTTCAACTTCGTCGGCGTCCGCGAGAAGGACTGGCAGGTGGAGTCGTGGACCACGCGCGGCTCCAGGGAGGAATTCCGCGCCGATTTCGAGGGCTGGCACGAGGACATCCACTATCTGATCGAACGGATCGAGGAGCCTTTCAAATGGGCGTTCATGGTCCGCGAGCCGCTGGAGAGCTGGACCAGCGGCCGGGTGACGCTGATGGGCGATGCCTGTCATGCCATGGTGCCGATGCTGGCTCAGGGCGCCTGCGCGGCCATCGAGGACGGCTACGTGCTCATGCGGGCGTTCGAGGCGGCCGGCGGCGCCGTCGAGGAGGCGCTCGGGCGCTATGAAGGCGCCCGCCACGAACGCACGTCAAGGATGGTGCTGGGCTCGGCCGACAATGCCCGCCGGTTTCACGACCATACCCTCGCCGATCCCTCGGAAGCCAAGGAATACGTGGACCGTGAATGGCAGCCCGGGAGGATATTCGAGCGCTACGACTGGCTGTTCGCTTACGACGCGACGACGGCGCCGGTGTGAGACAAACCGGCTAGGGTCCGGACTTGATTGAACCGCCATATGAGTGTTGCGGCAATGAGGCATAAAATAATTGCGTCATGGCCGGGCCCAGACCCGGCCATCCACGTGTATCGCCGACCGAGAGGCGTGGATCACCGGGTCAAGCCCACTGGTGTCCGGTTTAAATATGTGGACAGGCTGCACGGTGTTGATTCTACTTGTTTCCAAGCGTTTTGCGACAATTTGGACACAAGAAAGGACCAGCACCGTGCGGCACCAGAATAGCG
>JAJECC010000141.1 GCA_022822205.1 Rhodospirillales bacterium
GCCCCGACCCGGCCTTCAGTCGGCCGAAGCCGACTTTCGGACGGCGTAGGCCGGCCATCCATGTGCGCCGCGTCTCCCAAGACGTGGATGCCCGGATCAAGTCCGGGCATGACGATTACATAACAATGATTGCGTCATGGCCGGGCTCCGACCCGGCCTTCAGTCGGCCGAAGCCGACTTTCGGACGGCGTAGGCCGGCCATCCACGCGTACCACCCCCCCTCACCCTTCGAGGGCCAAGGAGGCGCCGGCCCGCGCAACGCCTATTTCCAGCGGATATGGCTGAGGGAGGCCCCGTAGGGCGACAGGGAACCCTTCAGCACCTCCACGTCCTTGGAATGCACGAACACCGTCGGCATGGTGGTGAGCGGCATCACATAGGCTTGCTGGTTCACGCGATCGAACATGGCCTTGTAGGCCGCCTTGCGCTTCGCCTCGTCGAGTTCCGAGTTCCCCTTCAACCGGAGGGCGTTCAGTTGTTTGTCCCCGTTGTAGTTCCGGGGCCCCGGCGCAAACATCATGTTCGCCGTCGAAGACGTGTCCGGAAGGCCGCCGGAACTCCACATGCTGACCAGGATCTGGAACTTGCCGTCCCGCTGCTGTTTGCGGTAGGCGCCGAAGTTCAACCGGTTCACCCCGGCCTTGATGCCGAGTTTCCGCAATTGACCCGCGACCGCCTCGGCCACCACGCCGGCCGGCCCGAGCGCGGAGATCGTCGCCTCGAAACCATTGGGATAACCGGCGGCGGCCAATGCCGCCTTGGCCTTGGCCGCATCGAACTTGTGCGGCACGGGCGAGAAGTCGCAGCCCAGCTGATATTCCTGGCAGAGCGCCGGCGGCACCGGGTCATCGGCCCCGCCCGCGACGATGTTCTTCTGAATCGCCTCCCGGTCGATGCCCTGGAGTATAGCCTTCCGGACATTGATGTCTGACAGCTCGGACTTGCCGGACCGGTTCGCCGCGTCGAACAGGATATAGCTGTAGAGCATGCCCGTGGTCGCGGTGACGCCGAACCGCGGGTCGGCGGCAAGATTGTTCACCTGGTCGCGCCGCAGCCCGCGGACCAGATCCACGCCGCCCGTCAGCAGCTGGGCAACCTGGGTCTGCCGGTTGGGAATCGGCACCGCATGCACGTTCTTGATGTTGACGGCGTTCTTGTAATCCCCGCCATGAGCGATCTTCCGGGAACTCATCTTGATGCCGCCGGTCGGCGAAATGGACGTCACCCGCCACGGGCCGGTGCCGACGGGCTTCTTGCCGAACGTGGCCTTGTTCGCCAGCGCGCCGTGCACATCGGACGGGAACATGGGGATCGACTTCGCGAGCCGCATCAGCCCTTCGGGCGCCGGCCGCTTGGTCTTGATCCGTATCTTGTACTGCCCGAGTTTCTCGACACTGCCGATCCAGATGTAATTGGTCTTGAAACGGACCTTGGTCTTCGGATCGATCAGCCAGTTGATGGTGTAGACGGCGTCGTCGGCGTCGAACGCGGAGCCGTCATGAAATTTGATGTCGTCGCGAAGGTCGAACTCCAATGTCAGCTCGTCCACCCGCTTCCACGACTTGGCCAGCAGCGGCTTGAACGCTTTGCTGAAATCGTCGAAGTGCACCAGGCCGTCGAAGACGATCCGCGCGGTCAACGCGGTTTCGGGCTTCGGGTCGTGAATGAGATCGACGATGGAGATGGGATCGGTATAGGCGATCCGCAGGGTGTCCTTGGACTTCTGCGCCGCGGCGGGCGCCGCGATCATCAGCGCGCCAAGAGCGGCCGCGGTCAGAAGAAGACGATTCACAGACATTTATTCCTCCCATGTAGCGCCGGCTGTGCCGGTCAATTCGAGAAATTGCGCGGCGCGCCTCATTGCCAGGTGGCGAACGCCATGGCGTTCCCCGTCCCCGCCTCGGAACGATAGCAGGGCACGTAATCCAGCAGGTTCATTTCCAGGCTGGTCTCCGACAGGATGCCGCTGACGGTGATCCAGTTCTTGGTCTCCGACGTGCCGGACCGGAACATGTGGTTGGGCTCGTTGATGATGGTATCCACATCCCGCGCCGCCATCGCCTTCAATAGCCGGTCGTCGAATTCCTCATCGATCACGAAATGACTCACCCCGCCCGACGCGCAGACGGCCACGCGCTTGTCTTCGCCCCACGACCTGATCGCCCGGCCGATGGACTGTCCGAATTCGTAGCACCGTTTCGGCGTCGGCTGGTTCGGCGGAAAGAAGGTGTTGAGCAGGATCGGGATGACGGGCACCGGCTTGTCGCGGAGAATGCGGCGATAGATGAAGCCGACCGCGTGACCGACGCCGATCAGGCCTTTTTCGTTGCTCGGCTGCTCGCCCGAGGTCGCGATGTCGAACTCGTCGTCGATCGCCTGTTCGATGATCCGGTGCGCCAGTCCCGTCGGAACGGGATAGCTGTGATCCTCCGGGGGATGATTGGCGGCCAGCGACAACGCGAGGCCGAGTGAGCGCTGGGCCATGGCGTCGTAGGCTTCCTGGGTCAGTCCCGTGTTGATCACCTCGTCGCCGAAATAGACGGTGAACGAAGGCTGGACCTGGTCCTGGAACCATTCGTGCTGATCGTCGCCGACCACGACGCAGATATCGGGATCGACCTCCTCGAACTTGTCGGCCAGCGCATCGAGGCTCTTGTGATTCCGTTCGGCGCGGCCTTCGCGCACGCCGATCTCGATCTCTTTTTCGAAATCGTTCTCCGACTTCCGGTGTTCGTAGAGTTCCGGCCAGGTGTAAAAGTCTCCCCGGAACGGGTGCGACGGGTTCTTCCTGTCGTCGGCCGCGCGCAAATCCCATTTCTCCGGCGGCGTCGACAGAAGCGGTCCATGCGATGAACCGAAGCCGTAAATGATCTCTGCCATGTCCTTTCCCCTTCCCGCGCCCGGCTAGGCGCGATTGATTTCCTTTACTTTACCCTTTGATTTTTCCGAGCGGAACGCCCGAATGCTCGACAAGTGATCGTGCATCAGTTCCCGGGCTCCCGCCCCGTCCCTCGCGGCGATCAGTTCATATAGCCTGTGGTGACAGTCCAATATTTTCCCGGCTCTGGTTTTCGTTTCACTGGCGCCGCCCGACGGCCACACCACATGACGGATCGCGATCAACTGCGCCACCAGGGCGCGGTTGTGGGATGCTTCGGCAATCGCCATGTGAAAGCGCATGCTGCTGTCGGCGAATGCCGCCGGATCATCCTCGAGGCGCTTGGCTTCGACGAGCAGTTCGCCCAGATGCTGCAAATCGTATTCCGTGGCATGGGCCGCCGCGAGTTCCGCCGCCATCCCTTCGATCGCCCATTGCGCATCCAGGATTTCCACCTCGCTGACGCCGGCGAGATTGAACTGGATGGCCAGCGCCTCGGCGAACTTGTCGGGGCTTCCCGATGCAATCCGGGCGCCGCCGCCCGCGCCCACGCGGATATCGACGATGCCGAGCGCTTCCAAGGTGCGGAGCGCATCCCGCGCCGTGTTGCGGCTGACGCCGAACCGCGCGGCGACATCCTTTTCCGAACCAAGGAAATCGCCCGGGACCGTCCGGCGGGCAAACACCGCGTCGCGCACGTCGGCGACGATCATGTCGGCATAGGTCGCCGGCCCGCTGAAATCCTGTTTGGGGCCCGGCCCCTGCACAGATCGAAGAGCTGGTTTCGCGGCCATTTCCACGCCTTGTGAGTTAAATCACCCATCGATAGGATGATTGCGGGAAGAGTGGCCGCTGAGCGCCACGCATGTCAAGGTCGCGCCGGCCGAGCGGCGCCACGCCGGAGGTCGTCCGATTCGTGCTCACCGTCCCCGCTGATCTGCTCAACCGCCAGATCGTCGAGATATTCACCGCCTGGGGAATGCCCGGCGGCCACGCGGATACCGCCGCCCGGATCATGGTCGATACCGACCTCAAGGGCATCGATTCCCACGGGATCGGCATGCTGCCGGGCTACCGGAACATGCGGCGGGACGGAAAGATCGTCGTCGACGGCGAGATCAGGGTGGTTCGGGAATTGCCCTCCATGGCGCTGATCGACGGCGGTCACGGGCTGGGCCATCCGGTCGCCGAGAAAGCGATGGGCCTCGCCATCGAAAAGGCGAAGCAATCCGGTATCGGCGTGGTCAGCGTCCGGAACTCCAATCATTACGGCGCCGCCGGCTATTACGCGGCCATGGCCCCGGACGAAGGCCTGATCGGCATTTCCCTGACCGGCACGCCGAGTTCCCTGGTCGTGCCCACCTTCGGCAAACAGACCATGTTCGGGACCAACCCCATCGCCTTCGCCGCCCCGGCGCGCCGCAATCCGCCGTTCCTCCTGGACATGGCGACCAGCACGGTTGCCATCGGCAAGCTCGCGGTCGCGGTTCGCGCCGGTACCGATATTCCCCTCGGGTGGGCGATGGACCGGGACGGCCGGCCGACGACGGATGCGCCGGCGGCACGGGAAGCCAGAAAACTGACCCCCCTCGGCGGCAGCCGGGAGATGGGCAGCCACAAGGGCTACGGACTGGCCGCCATGGTGGATATCCTGTCGAGCGTGCTTTCCAGCGCGGCCATGTTCCGGGTCGATGAATTCACCGGCCGGTCACGGGCGGCGGGCAATGTCGGGCACTTCTTTCTCGCCGCGGATCCCGCGGCGGTGCGCGGCGACGACGGGTTTCCGGACGAAATGGACGACCTGATCGACGCCCTGCACGCCACCGAGCCCGCGGACCCCGGCCAGCCCGTTCTGGTCGCCGGTGACCCGGAGCGCGCGGCCTACGCCGAAAGATCCAAATCGGGAATCCCGGTGACCGGCCGGCTGGCCGACGAAATCAAGGACGTGGCGCGGGAATGCAATGCGCCCTACCTGCTCGAAGGGAGCGACTCATGAACGGCGCCGAAGCAATCACGGAAATACTCAGGCGGGAAGGTACCGGGTTTCTGTCCTGCTTTCCCCGCAGCGCCCTGATCGAGCCCTGCGCGGAGATCGGCATCCGGCCCATCCTCTGCCGGCAGGAGCGCGTGGGCGTCGGCATGGCCGACGGCTACAGCCGGGCGACCGGCGGCAAATCCATCGGCGTGTTCGGTTCCCAGCAGGGTCCGGGAATCGAGAACGCCTTTGCCGGCGTCGCGCAGGCCTACAGCGAAAACGTTCCGCTGCTCGTCATCCCGGGCGGCGCGGAGTTGGACCGGCAGAACACGCGCCCGGTATTTTCGGCGGTCGACAATTTCCGCCATATCACGAAATGGGCCACCAGAATCGACCGGGTCGAGGACATACCGCGCGTCCTCCGCCGGGCCTATCACCTTCTGCGGTCCGGCAAGTCCGGCCCGGTGCTGCTGGAGATTCCGCCCTCCGTTTCACTGGCCGAGTTCCCGGGCGAATTGGACTACACGCCGCCCGCGCCGTTGAAATCCGCACCGGCTCCCGGCGACATCGAGGCCGCGGCCCGGATGCTGGCCGAAGCCAGGTCCCCGGTAATCTTCGCGGGCGCCGGCATTCTCTGGGCCGGGGCCACGGACGAGCTGGTCGCGCTCGCCGAACTGCTGGATGCCCCGGTCCTCACGACCAATCCCGGCAAAAGCGGATTTCCCGAAACCCATCCCCTGTCCCTTGGGGCGTCCGCCGTGTCGGCGTCCCGCCCGCTGACCGAGTACCTGAGAGACGCCGACGTGGTGTTCGCGGTGGGCAGCAGCCTGACCGCCTCCCCGTTCAACCCGAATGTGCCGGCCGGCAAGCGCATCATCCACGCCACCAACCACGAGGACGACATCAACAAGGACCAGCGGGTCGAACAGGCGCTGCTGGGGGACGCGAAGATCACCCTGTCCCAGCTGAAAGAGGCCGTCGGCGGCCGCGCGGCGCCGTCCGGGGAGCGGGCCCGGGCGGTGCGGGCGGCGAAGACGGCCTGGCTCGCCGAGTGGCGGGACCGGCTCACCTCGGACGAGGCGCCGCTCAATCCTTACCGGGTCGCCCACGAGTTGATGAAACTGGTCGACCGGGACAACGTCATCGTCACCCACGATTCAGGCAGCCCCCGCGAACAGGTCGTCCCGTTCTGGGAGACCACCATGCCCCGCTCCTACATGGGTTGGGGCAAATCGACACAGCTCGGGCACGGCCTCGGCCTTACCATCGGCGCCAAGCTGGCGGCGCCGGAAAAGACCTGCATCAACTTCATGGGCGACAGCGCCATCGGCATGGTCGGCATGGACATCGAGACCGCAGCCAGGAACGACATCGCCACCCTGACGGTGGTGTTCAACAACGGCATGATGGCGGCCGAACGTTCGGTCCTCAAAGTCTCCGACGAGAAGTACGGCACCATGGCCGTCGGCGGCAACTACGCGGAGCTCGGCCGCGCGCTCGGGGCGACGGCCTTCAGGGTCGAACGGCCCGATAATATCGTGCCGGCGCTGAAGGACGCATTGGCGGCCAACAAGGACGGCGCGACGGTTCTGGCGGAGTTCGTGACCAAGGAAAACCAGGAGTTTTCCCGCTACTGACGGGTTCCGGAGCAGTTTCCACTATGGACGACCAGAGCAATCTCCCCTTCACGTCGCCCGGGCGCGATAGGTACTTCGAGGATTACGAGGAAGGCGCGGTTCATATCCTCGGCACGGTGACGGCGGACGAAGACGAGAT
>JAJECC010000080.1 GCA_022822205.1 Rhodospirillales bacterium
AGGTGCCGCCCGTGCGGCGCACGGTGAAGAAGGCCGAGGCCTTTTGCAGAAAATCCTCGACCGTGATCTCGGAATTATAGTGCATGGGGATCACCAGCCTGGGATCGAGGATTCGGATGTTCCGGACGATCTCCTCCATGCTCTGGGTCACCCGCCGGTCGATGGGCGTCATCAGCACGTCGATGCGGCCGATCCTGGCGGCGAACTCCCGGTCGAGCACATGGCCGAGCAGCCCGAGGTGGGCCACGCACAGCCCATTGCTCTCCACGACGAAGACCGACGACGGGAAGTAGAAGAATATGCCGCCGTTGGTGAGGTTGACGGGCACGCTGTAGACCCGCAGGTCCTTGACGGTCACGTCGTGACGCGGCCACACGCCCCGCCCGCTCCGGTCCCAGCCGTATAGCGCGTGCGTGATTTCCGGCTCGATCGTCAAGGTGGCGTGATTCCGGTGCCGGCCGCTCATGGTCGCGATGTCGGGCAGGACCTCGGCGCGGTAGTAGTCGTTGTAGTCGGTGGCCACCTTCACCCCCCGGGGCGACGTGATGAGAAAGGTGGAATGACCGGCAAAATCGATCCGCAGCCGGCCGGCGGCAACATCGGCAAGCCGGAACGAGGCCCGCTGGAACCCGCCGCCCCAACCGGGGGCGTTGTGGACGAAACCCACGCCGCAGGGCGGGCGCGCCGGCGGCTCGCCGGGCGCATTCTGCGCCGACGCGGCCCAGCTGATCCCAAACACCAATAAGACGGCAAGAAACGCCCGCATGGTCACCATCTTTACACCGGCCCGCCGGAGGCTTTCAACCGGGCGGGGTATTCCCGGCGCGTCCTGGGCCCGAGCCGGCGGGCGAAGCGACACAAGATTCCCTCGCCCCTTTCAAGGAAGGGAGTTGGTTTGGGTGTCCCCCTTGCCGCCACCCGCACCCGGGCTAAATGAACAGGCGGGCGAGGAAGCGTTTCGTTCCGTCGCCCTCACTACCCGCACGTCATCATCACCATGACAAACCCGTCCGTCACCGGGCTTGACCCGGTGATCCACGCTTGGCGGCCGGCGGTACATGTGGATGGCCGGGTCTGGGGGCCCGGCCATGACGCAATCATTTTATGCTACCACCATTCCCCTCGCCCCCTTCTTCAGGGGGCGCGGTGGTCGCGCTGGAGCTGCGGGTCCGGCCCAGATATCCAATTCTTCCAGCAGGCCGCTTTGTCGACTATTGGTCTACAGACTATAAGTAACATGTTGAGAAGGTCCTCAAAAATGGGTGGGGAGATTAGGCGTTTGAGTGCGATGGAGAATGCCCTCCTCGAATTTGGGGAAATGCGTTTTTCGCAACTGGCTCGGAAAGTGGTTTACCGGTTTCGTCGCATGCCAGCGACAGCAATCTACGGAAGCTGGGAGTATCGGAGCCTTTGGGATCAATACTGCTACGACCTGCAATTTGGACCGCACGAGGACGTGGATATAGCCGCCGGCTACCTTGACTTCCCGCCCTCGTGGGAACGAGCGTTTGGTCCCGTCTTGGAGCGTCTGGTGTCGGAGGTCCCTGTATCGGAGAAGAAGATTCTGCTCTTCGCAACCGAGCGGTATGCTGTGGCGTTCGACGAGGAAAAAAGCGATTTCTATGTCGACGACGACGCCATCATTTTAGAAATCAAAACGCGCTTGGCTGAAGCAGCTTCGGACCGCGATTTATCCAAGTATTGCGACTAGCTGATCCCAATATTCAATCCATGCGCTTGAATTAGTACTATCTGCTTGAAGCGGGCGTAAAGGTCTCAGCTTCCGCGCTGGGTAAAGGAAGTATTGGACCACTAGTTCCATGTGTTCAACAAATGGCTGGGACAGGAGAAGCCGCCATACTTCAAGAAACCAACTTAATGGATCCAGCCTTTGGCAGATAGTGTCTTAAAAGCTAGAGCAAGCTGACGAGGTGAAAAGCGTCTCTTGCGGTCGCCCCACTGGTAAACCGACTCAACCATATGTTCGAAGTCGCTTACTTCTTCTCGAGTCGCTATCCAGTGCACAGTGGACAACAACTCAAGACCAAATGGGGACTCAAAACCGGCTACAAGCTCGCCAACGCGATTTAAGCGAGCGACAGTTTCAGTATTACCTTCGATAACCTTGGCAGCATCATCAATCGCTCCGGGCACAATTTCGAGCTGTTTACCCGGCTGATCTCCTCCATCCGCATAGCCCGATACGAGGTGCCCTTCAATAGCATGAAGAACATGGCGCAAATTTTCAGCGTACGGTCCGTATGTTGCTTTGACGTACTCCAATCTCAAATCCTGCCCGGCCTCTTGCATGAAGTACATTAGCTTATGAACCTCAAGCAGTGTTACGAACGGATCTAACAGGCCGGCTAAGTAGCGCTGCATCAATAAGACCAGCGCTGCGCGACCTTCGGTCATGTTTGGAACTTCCCGATTCCGCCGAATTGCATCGGCATTCGGTGCTCCATGTGGCTCATATACAAGAATTTGTACGTCCGGTAGCTCAGAAAGATGCGATTCAATTCGACTACGGACGTCGCGCCAGTCTAGGCCGCCCAAACCGCTTCCCAGGGGAGGTATTGCAATAGATTGTAGATTGAGCCTTTGAATTTCCAAGGTCAGCGACTTAAGGCCGGCCTCAATGTCTTCAATTCTGCTTTTTCCCCGCCAATGGCGTTTGGTTGGGAAATTGATGATGTAGTGTGGTTGGGTGAGTGTACCGGTTTCGAATACGAACATTTTTCCCGGTTGTACCTCTTCGAGGTCACAAGCTCTTTTGTATTTCTTGTAATTGTCTGGAAATGCCTTCTTGAATTGCAGGGCCACACCTCGTCCCATAACGCCAACACAGTTTACCGTGTTTACAAGTGCGTCGGCTTCGGCCGACAGAATGTCGCCGGAAGTAAACTGGATCATCGAAGCCATCCCAACTTAGTAATACCAATTTTGTTTAACTTCGATTGTAGGCCGATTCGTTGCATTTTGTACTGCGAATGTAGCCTGTTGAGCGATATCGCGAGTCTTAACACCAATTCTCTCTACGAGATTCCAGGGGAATGAACGTTCAACCAAGAACTCTGCCTGTTTGCTTTCCTTGACCGTTCCTGAAATACCACTGCCGGCCCATTGTCTGGCGCCAACTGCATCCCAATTAATTTCATCCAGCTGATTCAGATCGCATCTATCCTCGAAATAGTTTGATCCGGCGTTAGAAAGAGTAAAGGCCCATCGGTGTCCTTGATCTTCAGCCCAATTGACGACCGTATTTAAGTCAGCTTCCAGATGTACGATTGGTCCCTGACCTCCGGTATATGTCATTTGCGGGTGGTTTTGACGCGAGATTAGGTACAACATTACGGACCTGGGACAAAAGTAGAAGGGAACACACTGACCAACTGTCAGATCAACATGGGACTCCAATGCATTTGTCATGCGATGCTGCTTGATGGCCCGCATTCCGATTATGGTTCCCGCGCGGGGATTTTGGGCCATTTCCTTGTCGCACCAAATGTGCCCATCCGCCACGATCGACGCCAGTTTGTCGATGTGGACTATATGGTAGATTTTGGGATTTGCTGGTGCAGGCATGGTCGGAGGTAATTCACGAAATTTAAGTTTTTTCTAGTAATCAGTTTGGCTCAGTTTGCTGCCTCCGCCAAGGTTTGGCGGCGGGTTGTGTTATAAACGACAAACCGCCCACAGCGGTCTCAGAACAAAGCCTACGTTGCGTTTGGATTGGGGCGAAGGTTGGTGACGGAAATAGTCCCATCCACCAATCTTTTCAATTAGTTGGACTATCCTGTTGTCTTCCATCCTGGTAATGGCAACCACCTGACTCCCCTTCGATCCGGCGGAAGCGAACGGCACCTGGAGGCCTGGCGGCACTCACTCACCGATGCCCGCCGCCCGGATCGCCATCTCAACCAATCCCCCCCTTGTCCGGGCCCGCGCCCGGGCTAAATGTATAGGCGATAGCCGCTCCCTCGCCGGGGCGGCGTTTTACGTATGGAGCGGAGCTATGCAAGTTTGTACGTGCCAAATGGGGGGTACCTCCCAAATGGGTGTCAATAAATGTCCATGAATGTCCATGAATGTCCATGAATGTCCATACCCGCGAAACGGCCGGAATCGGAAATCATGATTTTTCAACGACTTAGAGCTATGCGTTTTGTGCATGGCTCGCGCCCAATACAGCGCCGGGGGGGCGGGTCCGCTCAAGGCTCGCCACACCGCTCCCGCTGTGATGATATAGGTCCGGGAATTACGTCGGGGAGGTGACCAGGATGGGAAAATACCAGCTGCCGGCGATCGATCCGTCAGAGGTCGAAGAGCATGCCGGCACCTTCTACCCGGACGCGATCAAGGGCGCGTCCGAGGCGCGGATCAAGAAACGCCTGGGGGATGCCGTCGGGCTGACGAAATTCGGCGTCAACCTGACCACCCTGCCGCCGGGCGCGGCCTCCGCGCTCCGCCACTGGCACGCCGAAGAGGATGAATTCATCTACGTTCTCGAGGGCGAAGTGACGGTGGTCAGCGACGCGGGCGCTCAGGTCCTGACGCCGGGCATGGCCGCGGGCTTTCCCGCCGGCAAGCCGGATGGGCACATGTTTTGCAACCGCGCCGACGGTCCGGCCGTGGTTCTGGAGGTGGGAGACCGGGTCGCCCACGATACGGTGACCTATCCGGACGACGACCTCGCATTGGTCAAGGAACCCGGAAATCACCAGTACTACAACAAGGCCGGCGAACCGCTGGGCGAGCGAGTCGCCAATTCCCCCCGCGCGGCGGAAGAGGACGGCTAGATGGAAATCGCCGTCATCGGCGGCGGACACGGCTGCTATGCCGCCGCCGCTCACTTGACCGGGCAGGGCCACGACGTACGGCTCTGGCGCCGGGACGGGGCGGCCCTCGCCCCGATCCGCGAGACCGGCGCCATCACCCTAACCGACCATGAGGGAACCCGGGATGTCGCCCTGTCGCTGGCGACGGACGATCTCGGTGAGGCCATGGCCGGCGCGGAACTGGTGGTGATCCCGCTGCCATGCACCACCCACGAAGATCTCTCGAAGGTCATGGCGCCTCACTTCACGGACGGTCAGGTGGTCTATTTGCCGCCCGGAACCTTCGGCAGCTACATCTTCGCCCGCGCCATGCGGGAGGCCGGCAACGCCGCCGACGTCGCTTTCGCCGAGACCGGGACGCTGCCCTATCTGGCCCGCAAGCAGGCGGATGCGCACGTGCGGATCAGCGTCTACGCGACCCGGCTGCCGACCGGCGTGTTCCCGGCGAGCGAGACCGGCCGGGCCCTTGACGTGCTGGCCCAGGCATATCCGGTGGAGCGGTTGGAGGACGCGCTGGACGGCGCGCTGATGAATGCCGGTCCGATCATTCATCCGCCGCTGATCGTCATGAATGCGGGCCCGCTCGAGCATTTCGAGGCCTGGGACATCCACAACGAGGGCACCCAGCCGTCGATCCGCCGGGTCACCGATGCCCTCGACGGCGAGCGGATCGAATTGCGCGAGGCCCTCGGCTATGGCGCCCCTCATTTTCCGCTGGCCGACCATTATGACGACGACAAGGAAGAGTGGATGTACGGCGACTCGTCGCACGAGCGCCTGACCGACAGCGGCGACTGGCGGGAAAATATCGACCTGCTGAACCATCGCTATATGCGGGAGGATACCCATCTCGGTCTGTCGTTCATGGCCTCGCTCGGCGACTGGATCGGGGCGGACCTGCCGCTGATCAACGGGTTTCTGGCAATCGGCTCCGGGATTACCGGCGAGGATTTGCGCTCGACCGGCCGGACCATGGAGCGCCTCGGTCTCGCAGGGCGGACGCCGGACGAGCTGAGATCGCTGCTCCGGGACGGCATTCCGGCATGACCGAAATCGTCGCTCTCGGCGCCGGCCGCATGGGCCGCGGCATCGCCCAGGTGTTCGCATTCGCCGGACACCCGGTGACCATTCTCGACTTCAAGGAGCGGCCGCCGGATCAGGTGGACGCGCTGCTTGCCGAGGGCAAAACGGAAATCGAGGAGAATCTCGCCTTCCTCAAAAGCCTGGGGGCCGCGGGCGACCGGCAAATCGAGAGCACGCTCTCGCGCATCCAGGGCGCCGGGATCGGCGAGGCCGGGGACCTCCTCGGCGGCGCCCGCTACATTTTCGAAGGCGTGACCGAGATGCTGGACGTCAAACGGGACGCGATCGCCCGGGCCAGCGCCCTCGCCGGGCCCGAGGCCGTGATCGCCTCGACCACGTCGACCATGCTGTCGGAAACCCTCGCCGGCTTCAGCGCACGGCCGGAGAATTTTCTCAATGCCCATTTTCTCAATCCGGCCTACCTCATTCCCCTGGTCGAGGTCAGCCCGTCATCCCGCACCGACGAGGGCAGACTGACGGCGTTCATGGACCTGCTGACGTCCATCGGCAAGGTTCCCGTGAGATGCAAGGCGTCGCCCGGCTACATCGTCCCCCGGCTCCAGTCCGTCGCAATGAGCGAGGCATGCCGCATGGTCGAGGAAGGGGTCGCCACCGCGGAGGATATCGACCGGGCGGTGACCGCCGGGTTCGGCATCCGCTACGCGACCATGGGGCTGGTGGAGTTCACCGATTGGGGCGGGGTCGACATTCTCTACCACGCCAACCGCTATCTGCGGGACGCCCTCGACCCGCGCTTCCAGACCCCCAAGATCGTCGACGACATGATGGAGCGGGGCGATCTCGGACTGAAGACCGGCAAGGGGTTTTACGATTTCAGCAAGATGGATACGGATGCCTACCGGCGCGAAAAGCTGGCGACGTTCGTCGCGCTTCTGCGCCACATGGACCTGATGCCCAAGGCGGCCGACGACTAATGGAATATGGATCAGGCGGCCTTTTCGCCGTAGTAGAGCGTCACCACGTGCACGGCTTCGGCGAAAAACAGCCAGCGCTCGATCAGAATTCCCAGCACCACGCTGAGCCCGGCGATCACGGCCAGGGCGGCGCCAAGAAAGAAACCGGCGAATACCGACAGGGCCACGCCGATCAGCGGAATCGCAAACAGGGTCACCAACGTGATTTTTCTCAATTTCCGGGCGTGCTTGCGGGCCACCCGATATCCCATTTCCTTCTGCAGGTAGTTGGGCGCCGTGTGGGGCGGATCGAGCGGCCGGACGTTGCCGAAGCCCCCGAGGCCGGTCGCCGTTTCGGCCGTTGCCACGGGGTCGGCCGTGTCGATCGACCGCCAGTATCCGATCTTCAGCACGGCCGCGGCGAGCAGGCCCGCGACGGCGACCCCGGCGCTCCGAAAATTTGCGGCCCCGAACATCGCGACAACGAGATGAAACCCCACCGCGCCGGTAGCCAGGCCGAGCATGACGTAAAGCCATGGCACCAGGGGGTGGTGCCATCTGGGGATCGCCTTGAGCGACGCATAGATCATGCCCGTGCAGTAGACCGTGACCGCCGCCAGCACCGGCGTCAGCCACGCGGCCACGAGCCAGGCCCCCGCCACCTCTCCCAGCCGGACCCAGCCCCAGGCCAGGCCGGCAATTGGCACATAGGCGAGCACCGCGGCGACGCCCTCGCGGGACAGCCAGGACGAGCGGAACTGGGTCAGCGCCCGCCAGGCGCGCTCGGGGTGTCCCAGGTGAAACGTCGACGACAACAGTCCGGCCGTGACCAGCACGGTGCCGACGAGAATGATGATCGCACCCAGTTCGCGCACCGGCGGAAGCCAGCCCGTTCCGACGAAGACCGCCGCAACCGCCAGCAGCCCGTAGCCCAGGCCGGACGCGGTGGTAAAGAAGATGATGGAATAAGCGGGATGCATGGTCAGGCGGCGGAGGCGTCCGACAGCAACCTGTCCACCCAGCCCAGAAACCCGCCTTCGGGGCTGGCGTCCTCGAGAGGAAGCGTCGCGCCTGCTCCCGTCGTCTTCTCGCGAACCGGCAAATACTTGTTGGTCGGCGCGCACTCCATCTCCGGCATCAGATCGTAACCGCCGCGATCGGCGACAAGTCTTGAAACACTCGAGTTCGGATCGCCCAGGTCCCCGAAGTGGCGCGCGGACGCGGGACAGGTGGCGACACAGGCCGGCACCCGGTCGACCTCCTCCAGGTTCTCGTTGTAGATTCGGTCGATACACAGGGTGCACTTCTTCATCACGCCCGCATCCGTATCGAACTCCCGCGCGCCATAGGGGCAGGCCCAGGAACACAGCTTGCAGCCGATACACTTGTCCTCCTCGACCAGGACAATCCCGTCGGACCCCCGTTTGTACGAGGCGCCCGTGGGACAGACGGTGACGCAGGGCGCGTTGTCGCAGTGGAGGCAGGACTTGGGAAAATTCACCACCCTCGCATCGGCGCCCGTGCCGGCCTCATAGGAATGAATCCGGTTGAACCACACCCCGTCCGGCGCCGCGCCGTACGGGTCGAAATCGGTGAGCGGCGCGTGATAACCGCCCGCGTTCCACTCCTTGCAGTTGACCGCGCAGGCGTGACAGCCGACGCAGGTATCGAGATCGATCACCAGGCCGAGGCGCTTGGGCGTTGGTTGTGCGGGCAGGCTGGTCATGGCCGCCGCCCGCCGGCATAGCGGAGAATATCGGGCCGAATGCCGAGACCGGCGGGTTTCGAGACCTCATCGAACTGCGGCATCGTCCGCCCGTCTTCGGCCTCCGCCTTTTCGATGCGAATTTTCAGGTCGTACCATGCCGCCTGGCCGGTGATGGGATCGGAATTGGTGTAACGCCGGCCGCCGTCCTGTTCCGGCAACAGTTCGTCGATCAGGTGGTTGAGCAGGAACCCTTGGGTGATGTCGGCGGCCGCGGGGTCGATGTTCCAGGCGCCCGCTCGTTTGCCGATGGCGTTCCAGGCCCACACCGTCCGGGCGTTGACCCCGGCCATCACCTTTACCTGCACCTTGATGCGCCCGGACCGGCTCTCGGCCCACACCCAGTCGTCGTCTTCCAGGCCCGCCTGTTTCGCGACGGGTTCGGGAACATAGAGGCGATTGGATCCATGAATTTGCCGCAGCCAGGCATTCTGGGTGCCCCAGGAATGGTACATGGCCATGGGGCGCTGGGTGACCGCGTGAAGGGTATAAGTCTCCGTGTCGGCCGCCGCCTCGTCCAGCGGCTGATACCAGAACGGCAGCGGATCGAAGTAGGTCTCGATACGGTTCCGCTCGCTCTCGGGCGGGACGTTGTCCCCGTGGCCGCGGGCGGCGAGCCGGAACTTCTGCAACGGCTCGCTGTAGAGCTGGCTGATCACCGGATCGGTGGTTTTCACGAAGCCTTTTTCCCGGGCATAAGCGAGATAGCCGTGGTTGACGTTGCGGAAGAACTTGTGCTCGTCGGCAAGCTCCTCCCGCCAAAAACTGCCGTTCTCTATATATCTATCCAGTTGGCCCGGGTTGGGCGCGCCCTTTCCGGTCTCCGAGCCGTCCTCGCCCCGCCAGCCGGCCAGCGGGCCGACCCCCGGCTGGCGTTCATGGTTGGCGATATAGTCCGAATAGCCGCCCGGATAGGCCGGACGGCCCATTTCCTTGATGAATCCCAGCAGACCCAGCCGGGCGCCCAGGTCGATGAGCACGTCCTGGAACGGCCGCACGTCCCGGTCGGGCTCGATCACCGGGTGGCGGATGGCGTCGGATGCCCCGTCAGCGTCGCTGATCGGCCGGTCGAGAAGCGAGATGCAGTCCCAGCGCTCGAGGTAAGTGGTGTCCGGAAGGACGAGGTCCGCGTAGGCCACGGTTTCCGAGTAGTAGGCGTCCGAGTAGATGATGTAGGGGATTTTGTACCCGCCGCCCGCCTCGTCCTTGTCGGTGAGCATCTCCAGGGTTCTGGACGTGTTCATGGACGAGTTCCACGCCATGTTGGCCATGTACATGAACAGCACTTCGATGGGGTACGGATCGCCCCGCCAGGCATTGCCGATAACCATGTGCATCAGCCCGTGCGCCGACATCGGCGCCTCCCACGAGAACGCCTTGTCGATCCGCATCGCCGTGCCGTCCTCATCCACCAACAGGTCCTCGGGCCCCTGGGGAAAGCCCAGATGCGGTCCCGGAAGCGGCAAGTTGGGATTGACGTCCCCGGGACGGCCGGTGGGCCGGGGCAGTGAATCGAACCCCTTCGGATAGGGCGGCTTGTAGCGCAGGCCACCCGGCGCATCGATGCTGCCCAGCAGGATTTGCAACAGGTGGATGGCGCGGCAGGTTTGAAATCCGTTGGAATGGGCGGAGATGCCCCGCATCCCGTGCATGCTGACCGGCCGCCCGATCATCGTCTCGTGGCGAACGCCCCGCCAGTCGGTCCAGGGCTGATCGATGACCAGCTCCTGTTCGAAGGCGGCCTCGGCCAGTTCGGCGGCGATCCGCTTGATGACGTCCTCGGCGATACCGGTCTGGTAGGCGACGACGGCCGGGCTGTAGTCCAGATGCAGATAGCGTTCGGCGAGGAGATGAAACACCGGCCTGGCCTTGCGCCCATCCGGGAGTTCCACCTCGCCCCGCAGAGCGGGTTCCACATCAGGATCGATGAACGGGCGCGGCGCGTTGGACTTCCGGTCCCAGACCAGTTCCCGGCCCTCCTCGTCCCGGGCGAATAGACCGTCGTCGGCCTCACCCGCCGCATCGATCACCAGATAGGGCGCGTTGGTGTAGCGGACAAGGTACCCGGCATCGACCTTGCCGGCCCGCAGCAACTCATGGATCAGCGCCATCACGAACAGGCCGTCGGTGCCGGGCGTAATCCCCAGCCATTCGTCGGCCACTGCCGAATAACCGGTGCGGATGGGATTCACCGAGACGAATTTGGCGCCGCGTTCCTTCAGATGGCTCAGCCCCATCTTGATGGGATTGCTGTCGTGATCCTCGGCGACACCGAACATCAGCAGGTATTCCGTCCGCTCCCAGTCGGGCTCGGAGAACTCCCAGAACGCGCTGCCGAAAGTGTAGATTCCCGCCGCCGCCATGTTGACCGAACAGAACCCGCCATGGGCGGCATAGTTGGGCGTGCCGAATTGCTGGGACCACCAGCTGGTCAGCGCTTGGCTCTGGTCCCGGCCGGTAAAAAATGCAAGCCGCTTGGGATCGGTCGCCCTGACCCGCGCCAACCAGGCGGTCGCGATATCAAGGGCCTCACTCCACTCGATTTCCCGAAACTCGCCGGCGCCCCGTTCACCGACCCGTCTCAGCGGCTTGGTCAGCCGCGCCGGTGAGTTGTGCTGCATGATGCCCGCGGATCCCTTGGCGCAGAGCACTCCCTTGTTCACCGGATGATCCCGGTTGCCCTCGATGTAGCGGATGGTGCCGTCGGTCAGGTGAACTTTGATCCCGCAGCGGCAGGCGCACATGTAGCAGGTCGTGGTCTCGACCCGATCCCCCGGGGAAGGAGAAAGGTCGATGGGGCGATCGCCGCTCACGGGAGATGTGGACATTTAACCTCGGCGGGAAGGAAGGGCTTCTTGTTGTCGGTGGGAAGTGTAGTGAGCGGTCCCGACCGGTCAAACATTTAACAGGCCGGGAATGTAGAAATGCTCCTATCCGGCATGATTGAGCGCATGGCGGACAACCTTTTTCATCACCGTCGGCAGGGCATGGTCGCCGAACCGGTCGACGGGGCACCACACGCCGTCCGGCTTCCCTTTCGAACGTCCGGCGAGCACCCGGAGCTCCAGATGGAAGTGGGTGAAGGTGTGACGCACCATACCCGGCAGCTCCCGGGGCGCCCTGAGCGGCGCCGCGGCCAATGCCTTATCGGATTGCCAATCCCCCTCTTCCCAGATGGACGACGGCACCTCCATCATGCCGCCCAGCAGGCCCTCCTCGGCCCGGCGGCGAAGCAGGATCGAGCCGTTGCCGTCGCTGATCCAATAGGCGTATCCCCGCCGGGTCGGCCGTTCGGCCTTGGGCGGCTTGCGCGGATAGGTCTCCGGCTCGCCCGCCGCGAAGGCGGCGCAGTCGGCGCTCAAGGGACAGATGGCGCAAGCGGGCTTCTTCGGCGTGCAGACGGTTGCCCCCAGGTCCATGGCGGCCTGCACATGGTCGCCCGGGCGCTTCTTCGGTGTCAGCCCCCGGGCAAGCTCCCTGATTCTGGATTTGGCCGCCGGCAGTTCCTCGTCGACGGCGAACAGGCGCGCCACCACCCGTTCGATATTGCCGTCCACCGGCGAGGCCGGCCGGTTGAAGGCGATGGCCGCGATTGCCCCCGCCGTGTAGGGCCCGACGCCCGGCAGTTTCAACAGTTGGGCTTCGGTGCCGGGGAACGCCCCGTTCAGTTCGCCCGCCACGACCCGGGCGCATTTGTGAAGATTGCGGGCGCGGGCGTAGTAGCCGAGCCCCTGCCATGCATGCAGGACCTCATCCAGTTTCGCCGCCGCCAGATCGTTCACCGTCGGCCACTTCTCCAGGAACTCGGCAAAGTACCGGCCCACCGTCGCCACCGTGGTCTGCTGGAGCATGATCTCCGACAGCCAGACATGGTACGGGTCTGCGCGATCGCCGGGGGCGGCCCGCCACGGCAAAACGCGCCGGTGACGGTCATACCATTTGAGCAATTTGGCCGATGGCCTTGTCATCTGTTGAGCCGGTTGCCGGACCATTGATTCGTCCCTACCCTACGCGCTTCCGCAATCTCAAAAAAGGCGGCCCATTTCTCATGGCCATCAAACGACATGGCGGCGTCCGCGCCGTCGGCCAATCGGTGGAGAAGCTGACCAAACCCATCTTCGGCCGCCGCGGTTTCGCGGGCGCCGGCGTGGTCACCGACTGGAAGGCCATCGTCGGCGAACACCTGGCCCGCCACACCCAGCCGGACCGCATTTCCCATGACGGGCCGAAGCGGGTCGACGGCACCCTTCATCTCCGGGTCGACAGCGCCTCCCTGGCCACCGAGCTGATACATCTGGAGCCGCAGCTGATCGAGCGAATCAACACCTTCTTCGGTTACAAGGCCGTGGCCCGCCTCAGACTGGTGAACGGTCCCATCGGCCGGGCCGAGGAAAAGCCGGAACGATCCAGGCGGGCGCTCACCGAGGATGAAAAATCCAATCTTTCCAAACGGTTGTCGGTTGTCGACGACCCCGATCTGAAGGCGGCCCTGGAGGCGCTCGGCAGCGGCATCCTCACCGATAAAGGATGATTAGGTCCTGTCCCGGTCACAAATCCGCCATCTTTCGGCCCCAATCGGCTGCTACGCAAATCACCGTGAAAAGGACGAAACGGCCTTGGGAAGTCCCGCCGGGTAGTCCAAAATCGCCGGAATACTGCGGATTCTCGGCGCTTGTCGGGAGACCGAACCCAATCTATAGTCATCAACATGTTGTGCCGAGGAGGCAAATTTGGCTCGACGAGCACTAGGTATAGGGCTGCTCCTGGGGTTTCTGGCGGTGGTTTCACCGCTGCGCGCCCAGGATTTACCGCCCGCATCGCAAATCCTGTCCGACCGGATTTTGGGCAAGCCGGACGCGCCGGTGACGCTCATCGAATATGCATCGAAGACCTGTTCGCACTGCGCGTCGTTTCACGCCGACGTTCTGCCGGCGTTGAAGAAAGAGTACGTGGAAACCGGCAAGGTGAAATTCATCTACCGGGAATTTCCACTCAATCAACTCGACGTGGTGGTCTCGATGATCGCCCGCTGCGGTCCGCCGGGCAGGTTCTTTCCCCTGGTGGATTTGATCTACAAAACGCAAGCGCAATGGGCGCGAGCGCAGGATCCGCTGGCCGAGGTAACCAAGATCGGCCGGCTGGCGGGCATCACGCCGAAGACCGTCGAAGCCTGCCTGCGGAGCCGGGAAATCTTCCAGGGGATCGTCGATTCGGGCCGCCAGGGACAAGCGGAGTTCAACATCAGCGCAACGCCGGCAATCATCGTCAACGGCCGGCCGGTGAACGGCAGTGTGACGATGGACGTGTTGCGTCCCATTTTGGACCGGGCGGCGGCCGGCAACTGATCGCCGTTTCGGTTCGTCGCGGATTAGGGGGTAGGTTGCGCCGTGCAGTTCACTAAGCTCCGCCTCACGGGGTTCAAGTCCTTCGTCGATCCGACGGAGTTGGAGATTGCGCCCGGCCTGACCGGTGTCGTCGGCCCCAATGGCTGCGGCAAGTCGAACCTCGTCGAAGCCCTGAAATGGGTCATGGGCGAGACCTCGGCCAAGCAGATGCGGGGCTCGGAGATGGACGACGTCATCTTCTCCGGCACCGCCGACCGGCCGTCCCGCAACATCGCCGAAGTGGCGCTGCACATGGACAACACGGACCGCGGCGCACCCTCGATCTTCAACGACAATGACGATCTGGAGGTCAGCCGCCGGATCGAGCGGGAAAAGGGCTCGACCTACAAGGTCAACGCCAGGGAGGTGCGGGCCAAGGACGTTCACTTGCTGTTTGCCGATGCCGCCTCGGGCGCGCGCTCGACGGCGCTGGTGAGCCAGGGCCGGGTCGACGCGGTGGTGTCCGCCAAGCCGGCGGACCGCCGCAAACTGCTCGAGGAGGCGGCCGGAATCACCGGACTGCACTCCCGGCGCCACGAGGCCGAACTGCGCCTGCGCGGCGCAGAGACCAATCTCGAACGCCTCGACGACATCATGGTCACTCTGGAAACCCAGATGGCCGGCCTCAAGAAGCAGGTTCGTCAGGCGACCCGCTACAAGAACCTGAGCGGTCATATCCGCAAGGCCGAGGCCACCCTGTTCCACATCCGCTGGACCGCCATCGAGGCCGAACTCGCGGCGGCCCGGGAACAAATGAATCAGGCGGAGGCCGCCGTCGCATCCATGACCGGCGGCGCCGGCCGGGCATCGACCGAGCAGGCCGAGATCGCCGCCAAGCTGCCGGAACTCCGCAACAACGAGGCGGAAGCCGCCGCCAAGCTGCAGCGCCTGACCATCGCCCGCGAATCCCTGGAACAGGAGGAACAGCGCCTTGCCGACCAGCAATCCTCGCTGGAGTCGCAACTCGAGCAGACCGACCGGGACGGCGAGCGCGAACGAACCCTCGCGGCCGATGCGGAGAATGCCATCACTCGCCTCGTCGACGAGAATGAGCGTCTGACCGCCGGCGGCGGCGGTGAAGACGGTGCGTTGGAGGAAGCCGCCGGAAAGTTGGCCGAGGCCCGGAAGACCTATGAAGCGGGCGAGGCCCATCTCGCCGAGCAGACCAATACGCTGGCTCATGACGAAGCCCGCAAGGCCGATCTCGGGCGCCGCATCGGCGACGCCGAGGCGCGGATCACGCGGCTCAAGGACGGCAGAGAGAACCTGACCCGGGAAATCGCGCGCCTGGAAGCGATGGCGGGCGACCGGGAGGCGCTCACCCGGGCGGACCGGGAGGCGGCCGAAGCCGCCGAGGCCCTGGCCCGGGCCCGCGCGGCGGCGCAAACCGCGGAGGCAACCCGGCTCGAAGCACAGAACCGGTTGTCGGCGGCCCAGGAAACGGCCCAGGCCACCGCGACCGCGGAAGCCAGGTTGAAGGCCGAGGAAGAGGCCTTGGCGGAAATTCTCGAGACCGGCGATCCCGATCTGTGGCCGCCGATGATCGATTCGGTGAGCGTCGAGCAGGGCCTCGAAGCGGCCCTCGGCATCGCTCTCGGCGAAGACCTCAGCGCCGCCATGGACGAAGCGGCTCCGGTGCACTGGCGCCGGCTGCCGGCCGCCGGCGACGCCCCCTCGCTGCCGGCGGGCGCCCGACCCCTCGGCGAATACGTGCGGGGGCCGGAGGCGCTTCTGCGCCGTCTGTCTCAGATTGGCGTGGTGAATTCGACGGTCGACGGGTGGCGCCTGCTGCCCGAGTTGAAGCAGGGCCAGCGGCTGGTCGGCCGGGACGGCGCGTTCTGGCGCTGGGACGGTTACACCGCGGCGGCCGATGCGCCGAGCGCAGCGGCCATCCGCCTTGAACAGCGCAATCGCCTCGGTGAAATCCGTGTTTCCCTCCAGGCCGCCGGGGTCGCCGCCCGCCAATCGGCGGAATTGGTGGAGACGGCCCGCAGCGGCCTCAAGGCGGCAAGCGACGGGGAAGCAGGCTCCCGGGAATCGGTCCGCGAGGCGGAAACGAAAGTCGAAACCCTGCGCCAGGCCCAGACCGCGCTGCGCCAGAAATTCGCCGAAAGCAGTTCGCGCCTCGGCGCCCAACGGGAAGCGGGCGAGCGCCTGGATCAAGACTTGCACGACACCGAACGGCAGCTGACCGAAGCGCGCGACGCGCTCGGTGGAATTGCCGACCTGGACGCCGTTCGCGCTCGGATCGACGAGTTCCGCGAAAAGGTCTCCCGGCTCCGCGCGGCATTCGTCGAAAGCCAGGCGGCCTACGATTCGCTCAAAAACCGGGCCGAGGAGCGCCGCCGGCGTCTTGAAGAGATCACCTCCGAGATCGACTCCTGGACCGATCGCAAGACCGGCGCCGAGGAACGGATCACCCAGCTGACCGAACGCCGGGCGGAACTCGAGACCACGTTGGAGGCGCTGAAGAACCGGCCCAACGAGATTGGCGAGCAACGGAATGCCCTCCTCGATCAGGTCGGCGAGGCCGAAACGGGCCGCAAGGCGGCGGCCGACGAACTCGCCCGGATGGAAACCAGACTGGCCGAGGCCGACCGGGCGCTCCGCGAAGCCGAACAGGAACTGGCCGGGATGCGGGAAAGCCGGGTGCGGGCCGAGGCCGCCGTCGAGCAGGCGAAACAGGCCGCATCGGCGTTGACCGAGCGCATCCGCGACCGGCTGGATGCCGGCCCCGGGGCGCTCTTCGAACTTGCCGGACTCAAGGAAGACCAGGAGCTCCCCGAGCCCGATGCGGCCGAGAAGAAGGTCGGGCGCCTGCTCCGGGAGCGGGACAATATGGGCCCGGTCAATCTTCGCGCCGAGGTGGAGGCCCGGGAACTCGAAGAGCAGATGAATTCCATGCTCACCGAGCGTGAAGACCTGTTGAAGGCCATCGACAAGCTGCGCCGCGGCATCAACGAACTGAACCGGGAAGGCCGCCAGCGGCTGCTGGCCTCGTATGAGGAGGTCGACAAGCACTTCCAGGAACTGTTCACCCGCTTGTTCGCCGGCGGCCGGGCGCACCTGACCTTGGTCGATTCGGACGATCCGCTGGAAGCGGGGATCGAGATCATGGCGAGCCCGCCCGGCAAGCGGCTCCAGGTGCTGTCGCTGCTGTCCGGCGGCGAGAAGGCCCTGACCGCGCTGGCGCTGCTGTTCGCCGTCTTCCTCACCAACCCGGCGCCGATCTGCGTCCTGGACGAGGTCGACGCGGCCCTGGACGACAACAACGTCGATAGGTTCTGCTCCCTGGTTGAAGAGATCGCGCATTCCCTTTCGACCCGCTTCCTTGTGATCACCCACCACCGGATGACCATGGCCCGGGTGGACCGGCTGTTCGGCGTCACCATGGGCGAACAGGGCGTTTCACAGCTGGTATCCGTCGACCTCGGCCAGGCCATGGCCCTCCGCGCGACCGCATAAGGGAACAAGGGCGGAGGACCTAAGTTTCGCGTCCGCCAAAATTCCAATTAATCTATATATTTCAATAGCTTGACACATTCCCATTGTTCCTTGACAGGTCCGGGCACGATGGATAATGTCCGCCCGAATTCGATGCCCCGAGGCACCCGCCACGACACCCACAAGGGGGGTTTGAGCCGATCATCATCCGTCCGCGACTCGCGGGCTCCCCGAAATGACCGAGGACACGCCGAAACCTCCGAACGAGGATTTGGATTCCCGTCTCAGGGAGGCGCGCAAACGGCTTGATGGCGAGGACGACACGCCCCGCCACCAACGCTCGCAGGAAATGGGCGCCGGCATCGCGCTGGCGGCCCGGATCGGGACGGAACTGGTGGCGGCCGTGGCGGTGGCGGTCGGTATCGGGTTGCTGTTGGACGCTTGGCTCGGGACCAAGCCCTGGTTCCTGATCGCCTTCATTATCCTGGGCGCGGGCGCCGGGATGATGAACGTCTTCCGGGTGGCCAACAAATTGGGAGGGACCGCCGGATACCGGGACCGGCGCCCAAGACAAAATGGGGCCGATCCGGACGGCGGAGAGCAAAAGTAAGGATTTGGACGTTGGCCGAAGGATCTAGCCCGCTCGAACAATTCGACATCCAGCCCTGGGTGCCCGCCGAAATCGGCGGTGTGGACGTGTCGTTCACCAACTCGGCCGCCTTCATGGTCGCCGCCGTGGTGCTGGCCTCGGCCCTGATGATCCTCAGCGTCCGCCAGCGGGCCATGGTGCCGAGCCGCTGGCAGCTGCTGGCCGAGCTCAGTTACTCGTTTATCGCCAAAATGCTGTCGGACACGGTGGGCAAGGAAGGACGGCCCTACTTCCCGTTCGTCTTCACCCTGTTCATGTTCGTGCTGTTCGGCAATTTCCTGGGCATGCTGCCCTACAGCTTTACCTTCACCAGCCATCTCGCGGTGACCTTCACGCTCGCCGCCTTCATCTTCATCGCGGTGACGCTGATCGCCATCTTCAAGCATGGCATGAAGTTCTTCTCGTTCTTCCTGCCCCACGGCGTGCCCATCGCCATGGCGCCGTTGTTGATCCCGATCGAGATCATCTCGTACCTGTCGCGCCCCGTGAGCCTGAGCGTCCGGCTGTTCGCCAACATGATGGCCGGCCACACGCTCCTCAAGGTGGTCGCCGGCTTCGTCGTGCCGCTCGGGATTTTCGGCGTGGTGCCGGTCGCCGGCCTCGTCGCCGTCACCGCCCTGGAACTGCTGATCTCGTTCCTCCAGGCGTACATCTTCACCATCTTGACCTGCATCTACATTTCGGATGCGGTTCATCTCCATTGATCCAACGAAATTTCCTAGGACAAGAAAGGAAACCTCATCATGGACGTAGAAGCTGCAAAGCTCATCGGCGCCGGTCTCGCGACCCTCGGCTTCGTCGGCCCGGGTATCGGTATCGGCCTTATCTGGGCGGCGCTGATCAACTCCGTCGGCCGCAACCCGGCCGCCGCCGGCGCGATCACCACCACCGCGTGGGTGTCCTTCGCGCTGGTCGAGGCGCTGGCCATCTTCGCGCTGGTTATCGCGCTGATCATCCTGTTCGGCTAAACGGCTTCCCCGTCCGGGCCGCATTCGGCGGCCCGGTCCGGAAGCAATCAGGATTGCTCCATGCCGCAGTTTGATATCACCGCTTTTCCGACCCAGATCGTCTGGCTGACGATCTGTTTCGTGGCGCTCTACTTCCTGATGTCGCGCATCGCGCTGCCCCGGGTGGAGCAGGTGCTGGAGGAGCGCCAGAAGCGGCTGGACGACAATCTGTCGACGGCGGAGCAGCTCAACGCCGAGGCCAAGGCGGAGGAAGCCAGGTACGAGACCTCCCTTTCCGCGGCCCGCGCCCGGGCGCGCCAGGTCATCCAGGAGGCAACCGCCGACATGTCGGCCGAAGGGACGCGGCGTCACGACACCCTCGGCGAGCGGCTGGCGGCCGAGATCAAGGCCGCCGAGGCCCGCATCGCCCAGGCCAAGGACGAGGCCATCGCCGGCATCCAGGAAGCGGCCTCCGAGGTCGCGGCCTCGACGGTGCGGCACCTGATCGACGAGAGCCCGTCGCCCCGGGCGGTGGCCGCCGCGGTCGAAGCCGCCCTGCGGGAGAAGGCCTGATGTTCGTCTCTCCGGCCCATGCCGCCACCGCCGATGGCGCCGCCTTCTACACCGATCCCACCTTCTGGGTCGCGGTGTCGTTCATCCTGTTTATCGTCCTCGCCGCCAAGCCGGCCTGGGGCATCGTCACCAGGATGATGGACGACAAGATCGAGAGCATCCGCCGGCAGCTCGACGAGGCGACCCGGCTCCGCGAGGAGGCCCAGGAACTGCTGGCCTCCTACAAGCGCAAGATCGCCGAGGCCGAGCGGGAAGCGGAAGCCATCATCGGCGAGGCGCGGGAAGAGGCCCAGCGCCTGCGCGCCAAGATGACCGAGGATCTGGAGCACTCGCTGCAGCGCCGCGAGAAGCTGGCCATGGACCGCATCGCCCAGGCCGAGACCGAGGCGACCCAGGAGGTCCGGGCCATGGCCTCCGACGTCGCGCTCAC
>JAJECC010000051.1 GCA_022822205.1 Rhodospirillales bacterium
GGTGATGACGGCCTAAAATGATTTCGTCATGGCCGGGCCCCGACCCGGCCATCCACGTGTATCGCCGCCCGCCCGGTTTCCGTCGGTTGACGCCCGGGGGCCGCGGACATAGATTTCCGGCGGCCCCGCCCGAGGGGCCGAACGAGATCAAGCCCATGACAGGCCCATGAGCCGACCCGACACCAAACGTCCGACGCTGACCGAGCTCAACGACCGGTCCCGCGAGGTATTCCGGCTGATCGTCGACGAGTTCGTCGAAACCGGCGAGCCCATCGGCTCGCGGACCCTGTCCCGGCGCCTGACGTCCCGGCTGTCCCCGGCGACGATCCGCAACGTCATGGCGGACCTTGAGGAGGCGGGCCTGTTGTACTCGCCGCACACCTCGGCCGGTCGCCTGCCGACGGACGCGGGTCTCCGCATGTTCGTCGACGGCCTGCTCGAGGTGGGCAACCTGGCGAGCGAGGAGCGGCGCGACATCGAGCGCCGCCTGGCGGGGAGCGGCAGGAGCATCGAACAGATGCTGGAGGAGGCGTCGTCGACGCTCTCCGGGCTGTCCCACTGCGCCGGCATGGTTCTCGCGCCCAAGACCGAATCGCCCCTCAAGCATATCGAATTCGTGCCGCTGAGCCCGGGCCGCGCGCTGGTGGTCATGGTGACGGCGGAGGGCATCGTCGAAAACCGGCTGATCGAGGTGCCGGGGGATATCCCCGCGTCGGCCCTGACCGAGGCCGGCAACTTCCTCGCCGCCCGGTTCGTCGGCAGGACGCTCACCGAGATCCGGCGGTCCATCGACGCGGAACTGACGGCCAACCGGGCGCACCTCGACGGCCTGACGGCGAAGGTGGTGGAGGCCGGGGTCGCCACCTGGGCCGGCGGCGAGAGCGGCGGAAGCCTGATCATCCGGGGCCAGGCGCACCTGCTCGACGATGTGACGGCGCTCGCCGACCTGGAGCACATCCGCGCCCTGTTCGCGGCGCTGGAAACCGAGGAAATGATGCTCCGCATTCTGGACCTCGCGGACGGCGGCGAGGGCGTGCGGATATTCATCGGCGCCGACAACGACCTGTTCTCGCTGTCCGGCTGCTCGTTTATCGTCGCGCCCTATCATTCCAGCCAGCAGCTGGTGGGGGCGATCGGCGTCATCGGCCCGACGCGGATGAACTATGCGCGCATTATTCCCATGGTGGACTACACCGCCAAACTCATCGGCGACGCCATGGGCTGATCAGGAAACGGAAGGGCAATGAACGACCAGAAAAACCGAAACGGCAATGGCGGGGACCGCCCCGAGGAGGCCGCCGCCGAAGGACCAGCCGACGACGCCCAAGACGCCGCGCCGGCGGAGGCGGAACCGGCCGGGGAAGAGGGGGCGGCTGAGAGCGATGTGCCCGGGAGCGATGCGCCGCCGACCTACGAGGAGCTTCTCTCCGACGTCGCCTCGCTGAAGGATCAGCTGCTGCGGGCGCTGGCCGAGACCGAGAACATCCGCCGCCGGGCCGAGCGCGACAAGGCGGACCTGTCGAAATACGCGGTGGCCAACTTCGCCCGCGAGGTCCTGGGCGTCGCCGACAATCTCCGCCGGGCCGTCGAGGCGGTCGACCGGGACACGGTGGAGGGCAACGAGGACCTGAAGAACCTCCATGTCGGCATCGAAATGACCCAGAAGGCCCTCGAGGCGTCCTATGAGCGGTTCGGCATCAAGCCCATCGGCGCCATGGGCGAGAAGTTCGATCACAATTTCCATCAGGCCATGTTCGAGGTCGAGGATCCCGAACGGCCGGAAGGCGTCGTCGTCCAGGAAATCCAGACCGGCTACATGATCCACGACCGCCTGCTGCGCCCGGCCATGGTCGGCGTCTCCAAGGGCGGGCCGAAACCGGAAGCCGAACCCGAAGCAGTTGAGGAAGAACCCGGCGGCGACGGCGCAGGCGAGGAGTCCTAGGGTCCGGACTCAATTGACCGCGTCATGGCCGGGCCCGGACCCGGCCATCCACGTGTACCGCCAGCCGCAAGGCGTGGATGCCCGGATCAAGTCCGGGCATGACGGCTTGCGGGTGAGGCAGTGAGGAGCACCGGGGTCGAAATCTCTCTTCTCGACCTCCGTGTCTCTGTGCCTCTGTGGTGAATATCCTGGATGCCCGGATCAAGTCCGGGCATGACGATAGCGTAACAATAACCGCTGTCCCTCACTTGCGCGGGCTATGCCGCCGCCTTATATATCCCCGGCAATTTTTTGACACATCCCCCGGAAGGCCCGGCAAGGCCCGGGACAGGGGGAAGCCGGCGGCGCCGGAAGGGCCGCGGGTTCTGTTGCCAACGTAAGAGGACGGAATGAGCAAAGTTATTGGAATCGATCTCGGTACGACCAACTCGTGTGTCGCTTTGATGGAGGGCAGCGAGGGCAAGGTTATCGAAAACGCCGAGGGCATGCGGACGACCCCGTCCATGGTCGCGTTCACCGAGAGCGACGAGCGGCTGGTGGGCCAGCCGGCGAAACGCCAGGCGGTGACCAATCCCGAAAACACGCTCTACGCCATCAAGCGCCTGATCGGCCGCCGGTCCGACGACCCGATGACCGAGAAGGACAAGGGCCTCGTCCCCTACAAGATCGTCAAGGCGGACAATGGCGACGCCTGGGTCGAGGCGAGCGGCAACAAGCACAGCCCGAGCCAGATCTCCGGTTTCATCCTGCAGAAGATGAAGGAAACGGCGGAAGCCTATCTCGGCGAGAACGTCGAGCAGGCGGTGATCACGGTCCCCGCCTACTTCAACGATTCCCAGCGCCAGGCGACCAAGGATGCCGGCAAGATCGCCGGCCTGGACGTGCTGCGGATCATCAACGAGCCGACGGCCGCGGCGCTGGCCTACGGTCTCGACAAGAAGAATACCGGCACCGTGGCGGTCTTCGACCTCGGCGGCGGCACCTTCGATATTTCCATCCTGGAGATCGGCGACGGCGTCTTCGAGGTCAAATCGACCAACGGCGACACCTTCCTCGGCGGCGAGGATTTCGACCAGTGCGTCATCGACTACCTCGCCGACGAATTCAAGAAGGAGCAGGGCATCGATCTTCGCGACGACAAGCTCGCCCTGCAGCGTCTCAAGGAGGCCGCCGAGAAGGCCAAGACCGAATTGTCGAGCGCCATGCAGACCGAGGTCAACCTGCCGTTCGTCACCGCGGACGCCAGCGGGCCGAAGCACCTCAACATCAAGCTCACCCGGGCCAAGCTGGAGGCCCTGGTCGAGCACCTGGTCGACCGGACCATCGAGCCCTGCAAGGCGGCGCTCAAGGATGCCGGCATCACGGCCGGCGAAATCGACGAGGTGATCCTGGTCGGCGGCATGACCCGCATGCCCAAGGTGCAGGAGCGGGTGCAGGAATTCTTCGGCCGCGAGCCCCATAAGGGCGTCAATCCGGACGAAGTGGTGGCCCTCGGCGCGGCCATCCAGGGTGGCGTCCTTCAGGGCGACGTCAAGGACGTGCTGCTGCTCGACGTGACCCCGCTGAGCCTGGGTATCGAGACCCTCGGCGGCGTGTTCACCCGCCTGATCGACCGCAACACCACCATCCCGACCCGCAAGAGCCAGGTGTTCTCCACCGCCGAGGACAATCAGTCGGCGGTGACCATCCGTGTCTTCCAGGGCGAACGGGAGATGGCGGCGGACAACAAGCTGCTCGGCCAGTTCGACCTGGTCGGCATTCCGCCGGCGCCCCGCGGCATGCCGCAGGTCGAGGTGACGTTCGACATCGACGCCAACGGCATCGTCAACGTTTCGGCCAAGGACAAGGCGACGGGCAAGGAACAGCAGATCCGCATCCAGGCCTCCGGCGGCCTGTCGGACGCCGATATCGACCGCATGGTTCACGAGGCGGAAGAGCACGCCGAGGAAGACAAGAAGCGGAAGGAACTGGTCGAGACCCGGAACCAGGCCGACGCCCTGATCCACACCACCGAGAAGAACCTCGCCGAATACGGCGACAAGGTCTCGGAGGAGGAAAAAGCCTCCATCGGGGAAGCGCTCCAGGCTCTCAAGGATGTCCAGGAGAGCGAAGATATCGACGACATCAAGGCCAGGACCGAGACGCTGATGCAGGCGTCCATGAAGCTCGGCGAGGCCATGTACAAGGCGTCGCAGGAGGGCGACGGGGCGCCCGATCTGGACATGAGCGGCATGGGCGGGACGGATGCGCCCGAGGGCGATGCCGGCGCCGCCCCGACGGATGACGACGCCACCGTGGTGGATGCCGATTTCGAGGAAGTCGACCCGGAAAAGAAAGACAACGCCTGACCGGGTTCGCGGATTGGAAGTTTCAGGGTGGGCCCGGGCGTCCGAAAAACCGCGCCCGGGCGCCTTTTTGGGCCCCCGAACCGCACGGGGTCCGCTATTTGGGGCCCGTTATTTGGGGTAAGTGCCTGAGCGATGGCCAAGAACGATTATTACGCGACCCTGGGTGTCGACCGGAACGCCGGCGCCGACGACATCAAGAAGGCCTATCGCAAACTGGCCATGAAGTATCACCCCGACCAAAATCAGGGCGATGAGGCGGCCGAGCGGAAGTTCAAGGAACTCAACGAAGCCAACGACGTCCTGTCGGACGAACAGAAACGCGCGGCCTATGATCAATACGGTCACGCGGCGTTCGAACAGGGCGGGCCCGGCGGCTTCGGAGAGGGCGGCTTCGGCGAAGGTTTCGGCGCCGGGTTCGCCGATATCTTCGACGAGATGTTCGGCGACTTCATGGGCGGGGGCGGCGGACGCCGGGCCGGCCGCACGTCGGGCCGCGGCGCCGATCTCCGCTACAACATGGAAATCTCCATGACCCAGGCGTTCTCCGGATCGAAAACCAATATCCGGGTGCCGACCTCCATCCAGTGCGAAGCGTGCCGCGGCAGCGGCTCGGCCGGCGGCAAGGCGCCGGACACCTGTCCGTCGTGCCAGGGCCACGGCAAGATCCGCGCCCAGCAGGGCTTCTTCACCATAGAGCGCACCTGTCCGACCTGTCAGGGACAGGGTCAGGTCATTTCCGAAGCGTGCCCGGGCTGCGGCGGGTCCGGCCGCACGAGCCGGGAAAAGACCCTCTCGGTCAACATTCCGGCGGGCGTCGAGGACGGCACCCGCATCCGTCTGGCGGGCGAGGGCGAGGCGGGCCTGCGCGGCGCGCCGTCGGGCGATCTCTACATCTTCATCTCCATCGCGCCCCACCACATTTTCCAGCGGGACGGCGCCAACATCTATTGCAAGGTGCCGATCCCGGTGACCACGGCGGCGCTGGGCGGCCACATCGAGGTGCCGACGGTCGACGGCGGGCGGGCGAAGATCAATATCCCGGCGGGGACCCAGCCCGGCCACCAGTTCCGTCTCAAGGGCAAGGGCATGTCCGTTCTGCGCAGCCGCGACAGGGGCGACATGTTCGTCCAGGCCTCGGTCGAGACCCCGGTCAATCTGACCAGGAAGCAGAAGGAGCTGCTGGAGGAGTTCGAGTCCGCCGGCAGGAAGGCGGACAACAACCCCCAGAGCGAAGGCTTCTTCACCAAGGTCAGGGAAATCTGGGAAGACCTGAAAGAGTAGGCTAATTTGCGCGGGTAAGAGCATCTGCGGAATTGGGGGCATCCATGAAAATCGGCGTCGTTGGCTGCACCGGCCGGATGGGCCGGATGGTGGTGGCCGAAATCACCGGAACCGGCAATTGCGAACTGGCCGGCGGGACGGAATCCGCCGGGCACCCGAAGCTGGGCGAGGACATATCGGCGGTGGCCGGGCTCGCCGCGTCGGGCCTGACCGTCGGCGACGACGCGGCGGCGCTGTTTTCGGCGTCGGACGCGGTGATCGACTTCACCCTCCCGGCAGCGACCCTGCATCACGCCGGCCTGGCCGCCGAATCCTCGACCGCGCTGGTGGTCGGCACCACCGGCATGGACGACGAACAGCGGTCCGCCCTGGGCCGGGCGGCGGCGCGCGCGCCCATCGTCCTCGCGCCCAATTTCTCGGTCGGCGTCAATTTGCTGCTCGGCCTCACCGAACAGGTGGCGGGCGTGCTCGGCGAGGATTTCGATATCGAGATCGTCGAGATGCACCACAAGCACAAGGTGGACGCGCCGTCGGGCACCGCGCTGGGCCTGGGCGAAGCGGCGGCGAAGGGCCGCGGCGTCGGCCTGGACCGGATGGCGGATCGGGGCCGGGACGGCATCACCGGCGAGCGGGAGCCGGGCCGGATCGGGTTTGCGTCCTTAAGGGGCGGCGACGTGGTCGGCGAGCATACGGTGGTGT
>JAJECC010000087.1 GCA_022822205.1 Rhodospirillales bacterium
ACCGAGACCGGCGCCAGCGCCGACGCCGCCGGCTCCCGCGCCGCGGCAAGCGCCGGCGGCCGCGTCCACGCCGGCACCGACGGCACAAGCCGCGCCGGCCCCGCGTACCCCGCGCCCAACGCCGAATCTCCGGCCGGTCCCGCGGGCAATTGACGGCGGCGAGTTCGAGACCATCGTGATCTCCGGCGCCGGCGTTCAAACCGCGGGCGGCGTCTCCACCAGCCCGCCGGCGTTATCGCCGCGCATTTCGCGCCCGGCGCCTCCCCCCGGCGCCGACGCCGTCTCCACGGTCGGCGGCGTCCAGAGCCTCTCGGAATTCAACCCGTCGGCGGTCCGGGGTTCCTATCAGGTGGCGACCATCCTGTTCGGCAACGGGTCGGCCGACCTCACTGCCCGGGATCGGCGGATCATCCGCGAGGTCTTCGCGCAGCAGCGCCGGACCGGCGGCACCATCCGAATTGTCGGTCATGCCAGTCACCGGACCGCGAACATGGATCTGATCCGGCACAAGCTGGTGAACCTTCGGGTATCGGCGGCCCGCGCCGATGCGGTGGCCCGGGAACTGATCAAACTCGGCGTCCGGCCCGGCAGTTTGTTCGTCGGTGCGGTATCCGATCGGTATCCCCGGTATCAGGAGTACATGCCCTCGGGAGAAGCCGGCAACCGGCGAGCCGAGATTTTTATCGATTTCTAGGCCCAAGGGCGTTAAACCCCCCACTCCGGCAGTTAAATGAGCCAATGAAAGGGGCGCGTGCAAGCGCTGTCGTAAGGCTATGGAAAAGGAATTTCACCGGATAAAGCGGCTGCCGCCTTACGTCTTCAACGAAGTAAATGCGATGAAGGCAAAGGCGCGCGCGGCCGGTGAGGACATTATCGACTTCGGGATGGGCAATCCCGACAGTCCGACACCGCCCCACATCGTCGAAAAACTCACCGAGACGGTGACCGATCCCAGGACTCATCGCTATTCGGCGTCGCGCGGAATTCCCGGCCTGCGCCGGGCCAACGCGGCGTACTATGCGCGCCGGTTCGGCGTCGAGGTGGATCCCGAGAGCGAAACCATCGTGACGCTCGGCTCCAAGGAGGGTTTGGCCAACCTCGCCTCGGCCATGACCAGCCCCGGCGACGTCATTCTGGTGCCCAATCCCAGCTATCCGATCCACCAGTTTGGCTTCATCATTGCCGGCGCGAGCGTGCGGAACGTTCCGGTGGCCCCCGACGAGGTGTTCTTCGAGGCATTGGAGCGCGCCGTCGTCCATTCGGTGCCCAAGCCCACCGCCGTGGTGCTGAACTACCCGAACAATCCGACGGCCATCACCACCGATCTCGAATTCTATGCCCGTGTGGTGGATTTCTGCCGCCATCACGGCATCTATATTTTGTCGGATGTGGCCTATGCGGAGCTCTATTTCGACGACAACCCGCCGCCGTCGATCCTGCAAATTCCGGGCGCCCGGGAGATCGCCGTCGAGTTCTCGTCCATGAGCAAGACCTATTCCATGCCCGGCTGGCGGGTCGGTTTCGCCACCGGCAACAAGCACCTGATCGCGGCGCTGGCGCGGATCAAGTCGTACCTCGATTATGGCGCCTTCACGCCGATCCAGGTTGCCGCGACCGCCGCGCTGAACGGCCCGCAGGAGTGTGTCGGCGAAATCCGCGCCCTCTACAAGGACCGCCGCGACGTGCTGGTCGCGAGCATGGCCGGGGCCGGCTGGGAAATTCCGAGCCCGCCCGCGACCATGTTCGCCTGGGCCCCGATCCCGCCCGCCCTGGAGCACCTGGGTTCCGTCGAGTTTTCCAAGATGCTGCTGCGCGAGGCCAAGGTGGCGGTGTCGCCGGGAGTCGCCTTCGGCGAGCGCGGCGACGGCTTCGTCCGGGTCTCCCTGGTGGAGAACCCGCAGCGTATCCGCCAAGCGGCGCGGAACGTCAAAGCCTTTCTCGGCTCCTATGGCGACGTCCCGGAAAAAACAGAGCAACGCCGGGCAGCCGCGTCTTGAGCAAGCCATTGACCATTGCCGTCGCCGGGCTCGGTACGGTGGGCGCCGGCGTTATCCGGGTGCTGGATACGCACGCCGATCTTCTGACCCGGCGTTGCGGCCGGGAACTCAAGGTGGTCGCCGTCTCGGCCCGTGACCAGACCAAGGACCGGGGCATCGTCCTCGAGACCTGCGAGTGGTACGACGATGCGGCCGAGATGGCCCGGAAGGCCGACGCCGAGGTGGTCATCGAACTCATCGGCGGCTCGGGCGGCATCGCGAAATCCGTGGTCGACGGCGCGCTCGACGCGGGCCGCCACGTGGTCACAGCCAACAAGGCGCTGCTGGCCCATCATGGAACGGAACTGGCCCGCGCGGCCGAGCGCGCCGGCGTCGCGTTGGCCTACGAGGCGGCGGTGGCGGGCGGTATTCCGATCATCAAGGCGCTCCGCGAAGGTCTGGCGGCCAACAGTTTCGACCGGGTCTACGGCATCCTCAACGGGACCTGCAATTACATCCTGTCGGCCATGCGCGAAACCGGCCGCGGCTTCGATGAGGTGCTCGCCGAGGCACAGGAGTTGGGCTATGCCGAGGCGGACCCGGCATTCGACATCGATGGCGTCGATACGGCCCATAAGCTGGCCATCCTCGCCAGCCTGGCGTTCGGCACCGAGGTCGATTTCGACTCGATCTATACCGAGGGCATCCGCCACGTCTCGCCGCTGGATTTCGAGTTCGCCGAGGAACTCGGCTACCGGATCAAGCTGCTGGGCATTGCCCGGCGCACGCCGTCGGGGATCGAGCAGCGGGTGCATCCCTGCATGGTGCCGCTCGCCGACCCGATCGCCCATATCGAAGACGTGTTCAACGCCGTGGTGGTCGACGGTGACGCCGTCGAGACCACCATGTACGAGGGCAGGGGCGCCGGCGAAGGCCCGACCGCCTCGGCGGTGGTCGCCGATGTGGTGGATATCGCGCGCGGCCGCACGGCGCCGGCCTTCGGGGTGCCGTGCGGGGAACTGACCGCGCCGAGCCCGGCCCCCATTACCCAGCGCACGGGTCGTTACTACCTGCGCCTGACGGTGGTCGACCGGCCCGGCGTTTTTGCTGAAATTGCTTCGGCGCTGAAGGAAAACAATGTTTCAATGGAGGCGATCATCCAGCGGGGCCGCGCGCCCGGCGAAGCGGTGGAAGTGGTGTTGACCACCCACGAAACCCGGGATGATTCGGTCGCGGCGACCATTGACGCGATCGCCGAATCGGATGCTGTATTGGAGCCGACGCGATTGATCCGGATCGTGTCGTTCGGTTAGCGCAATTCCCGTCATCGGCGGGACGATCCGAGGAAGGCCGAAGGAAGGCAAGCATGCCGGAGGGGGCAACCATGTCCGTGTCTGAACAACCCATCATGCGGGACGCCAAGATGGACCGGAACCTGGCGCTGGAAGCGGTCCGGGTGACCGAGGCCGCGGCGCTCGCCGCTTCCCGCCTGATGGGCCGGGGCGACGAAAAAGCCGCCGATCAGGCGGCCGTCGATGCCATGCGCCGGGCCCTCAACTCGCTGCACATCGAGGGCACCGTCCGTATCGGCGAAGGGGAGCGGGACGAAGCGCCCATGCTTTACATCGGCGAGGAGGTCGGCGGCGGCGACGGGCCCAAGATCGACATCGCCCTCGATCCGCTGGAAGGCACCACCATCACCGCCAAGGGCGGCCCCAACGCGTTGGCGGTCATCGCCATGGCCGAGGAAGGCGGCTTCCTCAACGCGCCCGACACCTACATGCAGAAGATCGCCGTCGGCGGCGGCCTGCCGGCCGGGGTGGTCGATCTGGATGAGGATACCGGCATCAACCTGAAGAACCTGGCCAAGGCCAAGGGCGTCGACGTGAGCGACATCGTCGCCTGCATCCTCGACCGGCCCCGCCACGAGGAGATCATCGCCAAGACCCGCGAAGCCGGCGCCCGCATTTCGCTGATCGGCGACGGCGACGTTTCGGGCGTCATCGCCACCGCCCAGTCCGAAAGCGGCGTCGACATCTATATGGGGGTCGGCGGCGCGCCCGAAGGAGTTCTTGCGGCGGCCGCGCTCCGATGCATCGGCGGACAAATGCAGGGCCGCCTGGTATTCCGCAACGAGGATGAGCGCCAGCGCGGAATCCGCTGGGGCATCGAGGATTTCGGCCAGAAATACGAGCTTGACGAACTCGCCGGCGGCGAGGTGATGTTCGCCGCCACCGGCGTCACCGACGGCGCCATGCTGCGGGGCGTCCGGCGCTACAAGGACGGCGCCACGACTCATTCTCTGGTCATGCGCTCCAAGTCGGGCACCCTCCGCTATATCGAAGGCGAGCACAACTTCACCCGCAAGACCGGATTCGATCCGGCTGACAGGTAGCCGGTGGCCGGGCCGGACGGAGACACGCTCGCTCACGGCGTCGGCCGCTCTTTCTCCGGAAAGCGGTGGGTCCGGCGGCCGGGGGACGACCGTCTCGGTCTCGCCATCGCCCAGCGGCTCGATCTGCCGGAAATCGTCGGGCGGGTCCTGGCCGCCCGCGGCGTCGGGCTCGACGACGCCCCGTCCTATCTCGACCCCCGGCTCAACGCGCTGCTGCCCGATCCCTCCCATCTGATCGACATGGACAAGGCCGTGGCGCGGTTGGCCGCGGCTGTCAAAAACGGCGAGAAGATCGCCGTCTTCGGCGACTACGACGTTGACGGCGCGACGTCTTCCGCGCTGCTGCGGCGGTTTTTCCGCGGCGTCGGCGCCGAGATCGAGGTCTATATCCCCGACCGGCTCAACGAGGGCTACGGCCCCAACGAACCGGCGCTCCGGCGGTTGAGGGAGGCAGGCGCCGATATCGTGGTCACCGTCGATTGCGGCACCACGGCGCACGAGCCCCTGGAGGCGGCGGCCGGGATGGGGCTCGACGTCATCGTCATCGACCACCACGTGGCCGAAGCCGGCCTGCCCAGGGTCCATGCCGTCGTGAACCCGAACCGCCTGGATGAGGACAGTCCTCACGGTCAGCTCGCCGCGGTCGGGGTGTCGTTTCTGCTGGTGGTGGGCCTCAATCGGGCGCTGCGGGAGGCGGGCCACTACGCCGGCAGGCCCGAACCCGATTTGCGCCAGTGGCTCGACATGGTGGCCCTCGGCACCGTCGCCGACGTGGTGCCGCTGACCGGGGTCAACCGGGCCTTCGTCCGCCAGGGCCTGAAGGTGCTGGCCGGGCGCGGGAACACCGGTCTCGCGGCGCTCGCCGATGCGGCGGGCGTCGATGAAACGCCAAGCGCCTATCACCTGGGTTTCGTGCTGGGGCCCCGGATCAATGCCGGGGGGCGGCTCGGCTCTTCCGATCTCGGCGCCCGCCTGCTGAGCACCGAGGATGCCGTCGAGGCCGCCGAGATCGCCGGCGCGCTGGACGAATACAACCGGCAGCGCCGCGCCATCGAGGAGGGGGTGCTCCAGGCCGCCGTCCGGGAAGCCGAATCCGGCCGCCACGACGGCGTCGTCCTGGTCTCGGCAAGCGACTGGCACCCGGGCGTTATCGGGATCGTCGCCGCGCGGCTCGTGGAACGGTTCGGCCTGCCGGCCTGCGTGGTCACCACCGAGGGCGGCAAGGGGCTGGGGTCCGGGCGGTCCATGGCCGGCGTCGACCTCGGCGCGGCGATCATCGCGGCCCGCCAGAAGGGCCTGCTGGTCAATGGCGGCGGGCATGCCATGGCCGCCGGATTCACCGTCGATCCGGACAGGATCGGCGAGTTGCGCGCGTTCCTCGCCGAGCGGCTCGCGGCGGAGGCCGCCGCGGGCGATGTGGCGCCCCGGATCACCGTGGACGGCAGCCTCGCCGTCGAGGCCGCCAATCTGGAGCTGGCCGGGCACCTGGAGCGCCTGGCGCCCTTCGGCAGCGGCAACGCCGAGCCCCGCTTCGTCCTGCCCGGGGTCCGGCTCGCGAAGGCCGACGTAGTGGGGACCGATCACGTCCGGTGCATCTTCACCGGCGGCGGCTCGGCCCGGCTCAACGCCATATCCTTCCGGACGGCGGATACGGAACTCGGCAAACGGCTGCTCAATCACGGCGGACTGCCGCTCCATGTGGTTGGCCGGGTGCGGCCCAACCGCTGGCAGGGACGGACCACCGTGCAGTTGATGCTCGACGACGCGGCGGCGGCAACGTAGCAGCGGTCTTCGGCCATCCGGTATCCGATAGGGCGCTGTTGGCTCTTGATTTTCGCTCCCTGCCCAAGTAGACCCGTGCCCGGCCGCGTCCCCATCGTCTAGAGGCCTAGGACACCACCCTTTCAAGGTGGCGACACGGGTTCGAATCCCGTTGGGGACGCCATTTTCCT
>JAJECC010000181.1 GCA_022822205.1 Rhodospirillales bacterium
GCGAACGGCGATGCCGGACCATCGGCGGCCCATCGACGGAGCGGCGCAACGCCGCCACGGCGCGAAGGAACCCGGCCTTCGGTGGCGCTCCCCGGTCCCCCGGGTGCGTTGCGGGCCTCGTCCGATGCACACACATCGCACGTCGGCCCGCGCCTGCCCGGCCAACCGATGAGCGCCATCAAATTGATCCAATCTGGCCGGATACTGCTCTGGGCGAGAGAGGCCGCGCCGTAAACGAATTGCGGTTTTCGCCCGCCGGGTTGGTCTATACTCCCGGTCGAACATTCCGGGAGAGGACGGATGAAGAATTCCAGGCTGGAGATCGAGGCCGTCGGCGCGCGCCTGGGCGCGGTCATTCACAATGTCGATCTGACGGCGGAGATATCCGACGGCGAAAAGGACGAGCTCCGCCGGGCCCTCGACGACCATCAGGTCATTGTCTTCCCGGAGCAGGATCTGACCCCGGACGACCAGAAGGAGGCGACGCGCATCTTCGGCCCGCTCCTGCCGTCCGACACCTTCTTCGATCACCTGGACGACGACCCGGAAGTCGAGATCGTCATCAACGACGAGAACACGCCGCCGACGGGCACCGCGCAATGGCATGCGGACCTGACCTGGGCGGCGGAGCCGCCGGGCGGCACCAGCCTCTATTCCCGCGTGATCCCCAAGGGCAAGGGCGACACCGTGTGGGCCAGCATGACCGCGGCCTATGACTCCCTGTCGGACAAGATGAAGGTCTACCTGGAAGACCTGAAGGTGGTGCACAGCTGGGACATGGGGTTTCCCGGCCGGCAGATAATTTTTCAGCGGGGCGGCGAGCATTACATCGAGCACAAGACCGCCAACCCGCCCATCGCCCAGCCCCTCATCCGCACCCATCCCAGGACCGGCAGGAAGATCATCAACGCCAATCCGACGTTCGCCAGCCACATCGCCGGCATTCCCCAGCCGGAAAGCCAGGGCATCCTGGACTTCCTGTTGTCCCTTTCGGCGCGGCCCGAGTTCCAGTACCGCCACAAGTGGCGGGAAGGCACGCTCGCGGTGTGGGACAATTCGGCGACCCAACACATGGCGGTGGACGATTTCTTTCCGGAATACCGGGAGCTGACCCGGGTGACCTTCGGCGGACACGGCGCGCCCTACTGATCCATGCCCCTCCCGCCGCTCCATTTCGACGGCCCGGTTGGCGCCGATCACACCTTCGCGTTCGCCCACGGGGCGGGGGTCGGCATGAACTCCCAATTCATGGACCATTTCGCCGGGAGCCTGGGCGCCCGCGGCATCCGCGTCGCCCGGTTCGAGTTTCCCTACATGCGGAAGATGCGGGCCGACGGGACCCGCCGCCCGCCCGACCGGGCCGACGTGCTGATCGAGACGTGGATGGAGGTGATCAATCACTTCGGGCCCGAAAACCTGTATATCGGCGGCAAGTCCATGGGCGGACGGGTGGCGAGCCATGCCGCCGACCAGGCCGAAAGCTCGGGCGATCCGGTGGCCGGGCTGATCTGTCTGGGCTTTCCCTTCCACGGGCCCGGCAAGCCGGAAGCGGCCCGGTTCCAAGCGGTCGATACCCTCCTCACCCGCACGCTGATTCTGCAGGGCACCCGCGATCCCTTCGGCACCATGGACGAGGTGCCGGGCTACCCCTTGTCGGACGCCTGCGAGGTGGTATGGCTGGAGGACGGCGACCATTCCTTCGAGCCGCGCAAAAAGTCGGGCCGGACCACCGGGCAGAACTGGGCCCAGGCCATCGACGCGATGGCCGATTTCATGGCGCACAAGACTTGATATAGCCCCCCCCCGCCGGCCTTTGACTTGGCGACGTCGGCGCACTCTTATATAAGACAAACTGGACAAGGCGCCGGTTTTTGCGGCTGCCGCATTGCGGAATTTCGACGGAGGCATTTATGCCCACGACGTACAATTACAAGCGCTACAAGATGTCCGAGTACGATTTGAGCTCGTTCGACGGACCCAAGGCCGGCGAACCCGCCGCCAATTTCACCGTCCGCACCCCGGAAGGCCGGGAAGTGAGCCTGGACGACTACAAGGGCAGGTGGGTGGTGCTGGAGACCGGCTCCATCACCTGCTCCATGTACGTGAAGAACGTCAAGGGCTTCGCCAGGCTCAAGGACAAGTACCCGGACGTGGAGTTCCTGCTGGTCTATGTCCGCGAGGCCCATCCGGGCTCGCGCCTGGGCCCGCACGAATCCGACGAGCAGAAGCTCCAATTGGCGGCCGAGATGATGGAAATCTACAAGGACCCGCGCACCGTCCTGGTCGACGATCTTCAGGGCACCATGCACCACCAGTACGGCACGCTCCCCAACATGATCTATGTGATCAACCCGGACGGAAAGGTGATCTACCGCTGCGACTGGTCGTTCCCGAAGAACGTGGAGAAGGTGCTGCGGAACCGCGACCGGCTCCACACCCAGGAGCATATCCAGATCATCACCGCCGCGCCGTGGATCATGTTCCCCGTCGTGCTGCGCGGCGGCTGGGACGCGGTCTGGGATCTGCTGGCCGCCCTGCCGATGATCACCTGGGCGCACATCAAGTTCGATCTCTCGCGCCTCAAGGCCAGGCTGTCCGGGCCGAAGAAGGAGGACCAGGGCCCGCAGGCGGCCTGATCCGGCCGGCGCCTACCGCCAGAACTCGACGAAGAACTCGGCCTCGCCATCGGGCGTGACCTTGTGGGCCGTCTCCGGCTCGACGACGCCCGGCTCATCGGGGGTCAGCGCGTACACTTCGCCCCGCTCGACGATCTCGTAGCGGAGCGAGCCGCGGAGCACATGGATAAGCGCCCAGACGCCGGGCTTGGTGCTGTGGTCGCCGGTGATGCCGTCCGGCACGCTCTCGGCCGTGAACACCGGGGTCTTGCGGTAGGGAGCCAAGCCGCCGGGGAGCGCCGGCATCCTGGCCTGATCGGTTCCGGTCATCCTGAAGCTTACCACGATCCGGCGCGGTTGATCTCCCGCCGGGATCGCGGCACCATTCCGGTGAGCAGCACTCACCGGAGGGGAAAGAGATGCGCACCATCGAGATTACGGGCGCCGAGATGCGGGAGCGGGTCGCCCGGTACGACGAACTGGAACCGCTGGAGGCCCAGAAGAACACCGGCATTCCCGTCGAGGCCGCCGACATCGTCTGGTCGCGGAAGCTGATGAGCGTCATCGGCCTGGATGAAGGCCTGGATACGCCGATCAATGCGTCCGCGCCGATCACCGGGGCCGGCGGCATCACCATGACCCATGCGGTCTGCCCGCCCGGCACCGGCCCGTCGCTGCACGCCCATCTCCAGACCTACGAGACCTTCACCGTGATGAAGGGACGCTTCGAGGTCTATTGGAACGACGACGGCGCCGAACGGGTGGAACTCGGCCTCTACGACACCATTTCGGTGCCGCCGGGCGTCTGCCGGGGGTTCCGCAATATCTCGGACGAGGAAGGCATCCTGCAGGTGATCATTTCCGGCGGGGTCCATGACCTCAACGACATCGACTTCGCGGTCAAGGCGCGGGAGCAGATCGAGGCGATCCAGCCGGGGCTCACCGCCGAGTTCGAGAAGACCGGCTTTACGTTCACCGCCGGCAAGGACGCGCCGGAGTAAACCGGGCTGAGGGGACCCACCGAAATTCCCCCTCCCCCTTGACGGGCGCGGGGCAAAAAAAATCGTCATCACCGGGTCGGTCAATTCGTCCGAGTTGACCTTACATGACGCGGTTTTTGTTTAGGTTATCGTCATGCCCGGACTTGATCCGGGCATCCACGTCTCGCGGCTGGTGATCCACGTGGATGGCCGGCCTACGCCGTCCGAAAGTCGGCTTCGGCCGACTGAAGGCCGGGTCCGGGCCCGGCCATGACGAATTCATTTAATGCCGCCGGGGCCGCCGATCGCGCCGGACTCCTCGAAAGCATCGATGTCGGCGGCGTCATAGCCGAACTCGAGAAGCACCTCGCGGTTGTGCTCGCCGAGGGCCGGGCCCGGCCGCCGCACCGGGGTTTCGGCGGCGGAGTACTTCACCGGATGACCCAGCACCCGCATGGCCGAGCCCTCATGGGTCTCGGTCTCGCGGATCATCCCGCGGGCCCGGGTCTGGGGATCGGCCGCCATCTCCGCGACATCGTAGACCGGCCCGGCGGGAATGCCCGCCCCGTCGAGCAGCGCCTGCCACTCGGCGGTGGATTTGGCCCGAAACAGAGGGGTCAGCACGTCGACCAGCCGGTCCAGGTTTTCGATCCGTTGCGGCGGTTCGGCGAACCGCTCGTCGTCCGCCAGTTCCGGCGCGCCCAGGAGTTCGGTCAGCTTGAGCCACAGACCCTGGTTGGCGCTTCCCACATTGATCCATCCGTCGGCGGTGGGAAACGCCTGATAGGGCGCCATCATCGGGTGGGCCGACCCCATCGCCGTGGGCACTTCGCCGGAATTGAGGAAGATCGCCGACTGCCAGTAGGTGTGCATGATCCCGGCCTCGTAAAGCGACGTGTCCACATACTGCCCTTCGCCGGTGCGCTCGCGGGCGACCAGCGCGCCGAGGATCCCCATGGCGGCCAGCGTCCCGGCGGTGATGTCGGTCACCGGCGCGCCGACCTTGACCGGCGGCCGGCCCGGACCCTCGCCGGTGATGCTCATCAGCCCGCTCATTCCTTGCGCCACCAGATCGAAACCGCCCTGCCCGGCCAGCGGTCCGGTCGCGCCGTAGCCGGAGACGGTGCAATAGACCAGCCGGGGGTTTGTCCCGCGGACACTCTCCCAGCCAACGCCGTAATGCTCCATGGCGCCCCGGCGGTAGTTTTCGATAAACACGTCCGCCCGGTCCGCCAGCCGCCGCAGGATCGCACGGCCGCCGCCGGAGCGGAGATCCAGCGCCACGCCCCGCTTGCCCCGGTTCATCATCGCGAACCCGGCGGACTCGCCGTCGACGAACGGCCCGTTCCGGCGGACGGCGTCGCCGTCCGGCAGCCGCTCGACCTTGATCACGTCGGCGCCCATGTCGGAGAGATGCAGCCCGCAGGTGGGGGCGGCCATCACGTGGCTGAGTTCGATCACCCGGATACCGTCCAGCAGGCCGCCCATGCCGCTCGCCCCTACTCGCCCTTGAAGTCCGGTTTGTCCTTGACGAGGAAGGCGCGGACGCCCTCCTTGAAATCCCCGGTATCGAAGCAGGCGAAACCCTCGGCCGCTTCCTCCGCCGACAATTCGCCGCCGGCGAGGATGCGGTCGACGAATTTCTTGTGCCAGCGGTTGACCAGGGGGGCGCCGTCCGCGATGCGCCGGGCGGCGGCCCGGGCCTCTTCGGCGACCCGGTCGTCGGCGACCACCCGGTTCACCAGGCCCTTGTCCCTGGCTTCGGCGGCACCGAATACCCGGCCCTCATAGAGTATTTCCAGCGCCGCCGAGCGGCCGACCAGGCCGACCAGCGCCTCGATCTCCGGATGGGCCATCACCAGACCCAGCCGGTTGACGGGAATGCCGAACCGGGAGCCTTCGCCGCAGATGCGGATATCGCACGCCAAGGCCAGTTCGAGCGCGCCGCCGACGCAGAGCCCGTGGATCTGCGCCACCGTCGGATGACGGCAGCCGCGGATCGCGTGCATGGCCGCGTGCATCAGCCCGCCGTATTCCGCCGCCTGTTCCGGGTTGCTCCGCGCCTCGGCAAACTCCGCGATGTCGGCGCCGGGCCCCATGGCCTTCTCGCCGGCGCCCCGGAGGATCACGCATCGGATCGTCTCGTCGCCGTCGAGAGCCCGGAAGGCGCCGCCGACGCCCGCCCACATCTCCCTGTTCAGGGCGTTGAGCTTTTCCGCGCGGTTGAGGATGACGGTGGCGACGGCGCCGTCGCGCTCGGTGAGGATCAGATCGCCGGAAGAATTTGACATGTCCGGCTTATACTATCCCTTGGCCCTGGTCGCCAGATAGACGCCGGTGAGCAGCAGCGCGATGCCGGCGGCGTGGAACAGCCGGAAGCTCTCGCCCAACAGCCCGATCGCCAGGGTGACGCCGATCACCGGCACCAGATAGGACGTCAGGCCGGCCACGTTGGGGCCCAGGATTTCGACCGCCCGGTTGTAGGCCATATAGGCGATCACCGAGGCGACGACGGAAAGATAGGCCACCGCCCAGAAGGTTTCGGGAGCGAGCGGCACGGGGCGGACATAGACATGCTCCCACCAATAGAACGGCGCCAATACGGCGAGGCCGATGATCGCGGTCAGGAACATGAAGCTGGCGAGATGGACCTTGGGGCGCTTGCGGAGATAGACCGTGTACAGCGCCCAGCACGTGGTCGCCGCCAGGACCCACAAATCGCCGGGCACGAAATCCAGGGCCGCGGCGGCGCCGGGATCGCCCCGGAAGACGATCACCGCCGCGCCGATCAGGCCGAGCGCCAGTCCGGCGGCCTGCCGGCCGGTGACCGCGAGCCGCAGGATGATCAGCGACAGGATCACGATGATCACGGGCCGGGAGGAGTTGATCAGGAACGAGTTGGTCGCCGTCGTCGAATTGAGGGCGATGTAGATGAACGAATTGTAGATGCTCACCGACAGCACGCTCAGCACCACGAGGATTTTCCAGTTGGCGGCGGCTTCGGGGATATCCCGTTTCAAATGGGGCCAGGCGAGGACGAGGAAGATGGGCACCGTGGCCGCCCAGCGCCAGAACGACAGGCCGATGGGCGGCACCACCTCATGGACGGCGCGGGCGACGATGGC
>JAJECC010000153.1 GCA_022822205.1 Rhodospirillales bacterium
AGCCGGCGCAACCTCCCGGCATGCTTGGCGCGTATATTTGCAGAACGCCAAGGGCCGGGCAAATTTTTTTAAATCCCCGTCCGCAACGCGGATTTGGGAACCGGACCCCTATTTCGAGCGCACCGAAATCTCGCTATCGGCGGATCAGGCATTGCTGAGAGCCGAAGGCTGGCAGGTGAATGCCATGTGGGGTCAGCGCGAGCGGACCCGCGCTCATCGTTCCCATCCCTTCGGACTCTGGAGGAGAGCCTGACCGACCGGGAGGAACAGGCGCGTCGGGCCGTCGGTGAGCGGTAGGAAGCCGAACCCTTCGTAGAAGCGTTTCGCGTCGTCATTTGCGGCGTCCACGATGAGAGCGTGTATTGCTACGGTCTCGCCGGCAGCAACAACGCGCTTGACCGCGTCGGCCAGAAGCAGGCGCCCAATGCCCCGCCCCTGTGCAGACCGGTCGACTGCCAGCCGGCCGATCAGGGCGCAGGGCGCCGGATGGCGCGGCAGTTTCCGTGACAGTTCGTCGGGCAACGAAGCCAGGTCGGTCGAAAGGGCGCTCAACGTGTAGAAGCCGAGCACGGCATCGGTCCCGCCGGCGGTGCAGACGAACACCCGGGCGATGCGCCGCCGGACGTCCTGTCCGGCCTGACGCGCAAGATAGCGGTCGAGTTCGGAAAGGCCACAGGAAAAGCCCGTCCGGTCGTGCCGCCGGTCGAGCGGCTCGATGACTAGGGCATCGGGCTCGGTCAACGCGACTCGACGCGCCGGGTGTGTTCCTCCAACGCCGTGCGAAGACGGTCGTTCGGCGGCGGCGGATCGGCCAGGGCATCGAAGAAACGCAAGGCGTCATCGCGGGCGAGCGTCAAGATCTCGTGCCTGTCCATCGTCTTCTCGGCGGTTTCCAGCGCGCTGGAAACGATGAATGCGCTGACGGTCTTGCCTTCGACGGAGGCCGCCTGTTCGATACGCCGCTTCGCCGTTTCGCTGAGCCGCAGGTTGATGCGCTCATTTCGGGCCGTGCTCGCCTGAACCATCCCGATTCTCCCTCTCCTTGCAGAGTTGTACGTCGTTTCGGTGCCTGAAACAAGCCCGAATTCGGGGCAGGCGAGTCGGAGTAAATTGGTTGCTTGATTCTAACTTGAATGAATATATCCATAGGGTAGAGAGCATTTCGAGAGACCCATGCCGAAGATTGTCGAAAGAAGCCTTGAATCCGAGAGGAAAAAGAAAAGAAAGATTAAGTTGAACTACGTCACCTCTCAAGATGGCAACCGAATTGCAGTTTCAACCGTCAATTCGTCGGCGGCTACATTTAGTACCGACGTTCAAGAAGTATTTAGGCGGAACGTAAGGCGGGCTCGTAAGGAAAACAAAGAGAAAACGGGTTCGAGCGACTTTGTCGTCAAAAAGTGAGACGCCGGAGTTTTGGTTGGTCGCCGGACCCAACGGTTCCGGTAAATCCTCTCTCCATCAAAATGCGGATTTCGAAGAGTTCGGAAAGCGTTCCGTTTGGATCATCAATCCGGATGCACTCGCATTGCGAATCAAGGAAATTGAGCGTCTCTCGGCAACCAAAGCCAACTTCGCCGCCGTTCAACGAATAGAACGTTGGATTGAGGCTTCAATTGAGGCGCATCAAACGATCGGGGTTGAGACGGTACTTTCAACGAAAGCAGGCGGAGAGATCATTCTGGACGTAGAGTTGGCGCCGCGAGATTTAGCGGATGCTGTTAACGCCGTTCCCGTCGATCAGACGTAGAAAGCGGCCAGAAAAATCGCCAGGACAATGGTGATCACCAGAGTGATGCTAAATGGGCGAGGGGTAGTCCTGGTATAGTGTGAAGGGGTAGTTCAGAGTGGGGTGTTCGAATCGTGACTTCAGATGAATACATTGAGACCCGTCTTGATGACCAAATCGCTTGGTACAGTGGAAAAAGCGGAACAAACAAGAAATGGTTCCTGGGAATTCGCTGGAGTGAAATTGTCGCTGCTGCTCTGATTCCCCTTCTGACCACGTTTTCAGAACTCGGGTTCGTGCTAGTTACAATTGGGGTTCTGGGAGTGCTAGTAGTAATTCTCGCTGCGACAACCTCGCTATTTCAGTTTCACGAAAACTGGATTGAATATCGGACTACCGCAGAGTCGCTCAAAAAGGAGCGTTTCATGTTCCTAACCGGGACCGAACCGTATGATGGCGAGGATCGATTTCAAGTGCTCGTTCAAAGATGCGAGACACTGATTTCAAAGGAAAATACGAACTGGGCACAGTACATGATGAGCCCCGACGAAACTTCGTAATTTTTCTCTCGAAATACTAGTACTCAATAAGGTAGCATCCGGGCCACTGTTGTGGTGACCAAGGGTGCCGAGTCTACCCTTGTGTATTTTCAGAGGCCGATTTCGGGGGGGAGATGGCGGACATTGTCGTCCTGTATTCACGGCGGGAGCGTCAGAGACTTCAGCCAATTCTGGGTTGGTTGCAGTCACTACCGTGGTCGATTTGGATCGACGATCAAGCTACCGAGGGTAGCTGGACAAGCATTGTTGAAGCAGAAATTGAGTATTGCAGGTGCGTACTCCCAATTTGGTCTGCAAACTCGCGCAGCGATGAATCCTTTGTCCCCGGAGAGGTTGCGCATGCACAGACGCTCGGGAAACCAAGAATCCATGTTCGCATCGATGAAGTCACACTGCCAATCCACGTAGCACTCGAAATCGATACGTTTATCAATCTAGAGCAACCCGAGGATGGGTTAGAAAAGCTTCAATTTAGATTGGCAGGTGTGTTGGCGGACGACGAGTCAACGAGCACACCGAATTCGATACTAAGGCGTCCTCCCACGTTAATTAGCGCCAGCAAGGAATATCCGCTACCGACCTTCGTTCGTTCTGTCTCATCCTATGAAACACCCCTTGTACGACCGGAAGATGCGCTCCTAGCTCTGGAGTTATTTCCGTCTTCCGCGCCAATATTGATTTCATCATTCGACCTCAGCGTGGACGGTGCGGCAAAATCTTTTCCCGATAGGCAAATTAATTTAACCCAGTTTCGAGCGTCGCTGGCTCGCCATGATGAACAAGGGCGCATCCTATTCCTGGATTCAGGGAATTATGAAGCCTATCGATTACAGCGCGGCAAAAACAATTTAGGTGTTTCCACTAGCGAGCAATGGTTGTTCGAGGATCATAAGAAAATTACCGATAATACCGAGCTGATAGATTTTGCCCTAAGTTTTGACGAACAAATGGTTGGTGGGACCCAATCCGTTCCGCCAATTGCTGATCGCGAGGCAGCTATCACGGCTTGGTGCACGGGTGTTTCTTCAACACGTCCCTCAATTCCGGTTGTACATCCCATCAAAAAGAACGATGGCACCGTGAACTTTACCGACCTCGGACGACTCCTAAACCGCCTTGTATCAGCTCTGGACTTTGATACCGTTGCTATCCCTGAACGCGATCTCGGTGATGGCATCGCAGAGACAATTCGAGCCGTCAAATCCATCCGTCAACTGCTCAATCGTTCGGGGCGGTATCGACTTCTCCATCTGCTTGGAACCGGAAATCCGTACACAATTCTCTTGCTCGCGGCGGCTGGTGCCGATCTGTTTGACGGTTTGGAGTGGTGTCGGTTAGTTGTCGATGGGGGGACAGGCAGGCTTCATCACCCCCATCATTTTGACATGTTTATAAGCAGAATGAAGTTTTCCGACTACGACGCGGTCCGAGAATTGCACGACTCCGCATATCCGGAGACCTTTAAGGTGCTGATCCATAATTTAGATTTTTTTGATCGCTGGATGCAGGAAGTTAGGTCCGCGGTCGATACAGGCACATCAGTTGAAATGCTGTCCTATTACCTTGGGGCGGCGTCTGTGGATAGAGTTGTAGGTACGTTCCAGGAAGTTTTGGAAGAGGACGTGCGGAATGACTGATCCACGGATAATCGAGAACGCCGTCCACAAAATGGCAGGATTCCTATCCCAAAGTAGCAAGAAGCCCGCCAAGCCCAATTGTCGCGAGATATGGAGAACGTTGCTCGACTGTGTTCTCTCGAGCCAGGTTCCTTTTGCTCAGGCCATCTTCGCCCGGGTGGAAGTCGAAGCCGTGTTGTATTCCAAGAGTTGGTCTGACGAAGAGAATTTAGCTTCTTCAATTACTGCCAAGTTAAACAAACCCCTACCGACCGGTAGGCGCTATAGGTTTCCCAACCTACGAGCCAAGCAAATTGCGGCATCTTGGTTTCGATTTGGCCCGCAATGTTGGGAAATTGAGCAGCTCCTAAATGCTAATTCCTCATCTATGGAAAAGCGAAGCTATCTGGTGGCCAATGTTCCGGGTATGGGGATGAAGCAGGCAAGCATGTTTCTCCGCGACTTGGGGTGTGCGGATGATCTTGCGATAATAGACAGACACATTTTGAAGTACCTTGATGTGGTCGGTTTGGCCAAGATTCCCAGCAACTTAGGCCCCAAAAACTACCGTAAATTGGAGGATGAGCTAAGCCGGTATGCGAAAATTGCGGGGGTGAATCTTGGGACTTTTGATGAGGCCGTGTGGTTTATTGTGAGGGCTGCGGCGGTTCAGGAGAGTTGATGAAAATTGTTGCTCTTATGTCTGGTGGCCTTGACTCAACTCTAATGGGGGTGCTGGCAAAGGAAGAGGGCCATGTTCTCCACCCGTTGTTTATAGACTACGGGCAAAGAGCCGTTGGTCGTGAGTTAGCAGCTTGCCGAGCTGCTGTTCGCCATTTCGACCTAGGAGAACTTGAGGAGATGAGTATTTCCGGATTTGGCAAATCAGTGCCGAGCGGCCTAACCGATCCAGACCTAGATGTCTTTGTCGACGCGTTTCTGCCTGGTCGCAATCTGCTCTTTCTGTTGTGCGGCGCGGCCCACGCATATTCAAAAGACGCGGATTCTGTCGCGATTGGGCTATTATCTGAAGAGACCGCAATATTCCCCGATCAAACAGCAGAGTTTGTGTCAAAAGCACAAACAATGTTGGAGCACGTACTCGAACGTGCACTCCCTATAGTTGCTCCACTGATGTCCATGAATAAATCAGATGTGGTTGCGAGCGCCCGGGAGCGGGGCATCACCAAGACTTGGTCTTGCCATCTCGATGGCGACAACCCGTGTGGCAGGTGCATTGCCTGTAGAGAATTTGACGGAATGGAGGTGTAGATGGGAGGCGGCGGTGGCTACAGCGGCCGAGACTTGAGTCAAAGCCAAGAGCGGCGTGCGGAAAAAGAAGCGGAAGCTAAGAGGATTCTTGAACAAGAACGGGCGTCTAAGCGGAACCTTTTCATCAGTTTTGCGACGGACGATATTGACGAGGTCAATCTCTTAAGGGGGCAAGCAAGAAACGAAAATTCGCCTATCAGCTTTGTGGATCGGTCGGTGCGGGAACCAATCAACAGTGAGCGTGCTGATTACATTAAGCTGCGAATAACGGAACGAATTCGTCAATCATCCATGACAGCTGTGTATCTGTCCGATGCTACAGCCAACAGTCAATGGGTGGATTGGGAGGTAAAAAAAAGCCTTGAACTTGGAAAGAAGGTGATCGCGGTCCACGCTGGGGATAATCCTCCTTCCAAGCTACCAAGTTCGGTGGTGGACAACAAAATTGACGTTGTTCCCTGGAAGGATCTGAGTAAACACCTTCAGACGGATTAATTGACAGGATAGCCAATTGGCCGCGCCTCTATAGGTAAAAGGCAGTCAGGAAGATCGCCAGAACCACGGTGATCACCAGCGTCGCCTGGCCGATCTCCTGGGTCCGGGCCAGCAGCCCCTTCGGTCCGTGATAGTGGAAGACGGCATCGATGACCCGGTTCAGCATGCCGCCGAAATCCGCATAGACGGTCCTGAGCGCGTTGCCGGTCCGCTCGGCGAGGAAAACCGCCCAATCGCGCCCCAGCCGCCGGTAGACCCAGTCGAAATCCAAAACGGTCGAGCGCAGTTCCGGCGGATAGAGGCCGGTGCGCTGAAGGACGGCGAAGGCCAGCGCCGAGAACATCAGCAGCTGCAAATCGCTGATGACGTGCTCGGTGGTGTACGGCACATAGGTGACCGGGAACGGCAGCATGGCGTAAAGGGGATCGGGATAGACGCCGATGCCGACGCAGGCCGCGGCGGCAAGCCCCATGGCGATCAGCATGTTGGGCGGCGCTTCGTCGGGCCGCTTGCCGGAATCCTGGGCGAAGAAGGCGAAATACGGAATCTTGATGCCCGAATGGTAGAACACGGCGGCGGACGAGAACAGGAGGACGAGGTAGGGAACGAGATGCCCCTCGGCGGCGGCGGCGGTCAGGATCATGGTCTTGGTGACGAACCCCGAGAACAGCGGAAACGCCGAGGCCGCCGCCGCGCCAATGATACAGAACCCGGTCGTCCAGGGCATGGTCCGGTAGAGCCCGCCGAGCTCCGACCCCTTGGCGGTCCCCGTCCGGTGAAGCACCGCCCCCATGCTCATGAGCAGCAGCGCCTTATAGAGGATGTGGGCGAAGGCGTGGCCCGCGGCCCCGTTGATGGCGAGTTCGGTGCCGATGCCGACGCCGGCGACCATGAAGCCCAGCTGGTTGTTGAGGCTGTAGGCCAGCACCCGGCGGAGGTCGTTCTCGATCACCGCGTAGAAGATCGGCCACGCGGACATGACGATGCCGATCCAGATCAGCATTTCGGTGCCGGGGTAGCCCCGCGCCAATGCATAGACGGCGAGTTTAGTGGTGAACGCGGAAAGAAATACCGTGCCCGTGGGCGAGGCCTCGGGATACGAATCCTGGAGCCAGTTGTGCAGCAGCGGGAAGGCGCACTTGATGCCGAAGGCCGCCAGAACCAGCCAGCCGCCCAGGCTCTCGATCCCGATGAAGTCGAACGCGAAGGAGCCGGTCTCCTTGGCGAGCACCACCGCGCCGGCGGCCAGCAGCACGCCCGAAAGCACCTGGATGATCAAATAGCGCATGCCGGCCTGGTAGGAGCGTTCCGTTTTTCCCGCCCAGACGATGAACACCGATGTGACCGCCGTCAGCTCCCAGTAGACGAAGAGCGTGATCAGATCGCCGGCGAAGGTGGCGCCGATGGCCGCGCCCATGTAGGCGAGGGAGGCGGTCTGTTCCGTCCGGTCGTCATTGTGGAGGGCATAGACGATGCCGAGGATCGCCGCGATGTAGAAGATGGCGCCGAAGACGATGCTCAGCTTGTCGATCCGGACATGGACCAGGTCGAAGCCGAACAGGGTCATTTGGCCGTAGCTGCCGGGGTCCAGGGAGAACAGCTGCCATATGCCGATCAGCGGCAGCGCCAGCATGTAGGCCCCGCGCACCCGCGAGGGCAGCAACGGCACCAGGACGGCGCCGATGATCATGATCAGTCCGGGCGGGATGCTAGCGATCATAGTAATCCTCATCCCGCATCAGGATCCTGCGCAATGCCTTGGCTGACAGCACCAGCAGGAACGGCAGCACGAAGCCGTAGAATCCGAAAAATCCGAACAGGCTCTCGAAGCCGAATTTGTCATGCTTGTGGAGAAACAGGTCGAGCGACAGCAAGGCGGCGCAGACCACAACCAGCGCCCAGAAAACCTTGCGCACGTTTCCGGGGTGGTCGATCCAGTTGGGCTTCTCGCCCTCGGCCCTGCGGTCCGGATGATGGTACATATGATCGTCCACGGTCGATTCCGCTCCGCTAGTTGGCCGTGATGGGTTCGAGTAGCTGGGCGATGTCGCCGGCGTAGAAGAACAGCGCGAAGGCGCCTGCCGCCGTCGCGCAAATGGCGATCAGACAGGGCAGGGGCGCTTCCCGGATACCGCCCTCCGCCGTTGCCGCGGCGCCCGCCGACTTGGCGTCGGGGGGGCGCAGGAATGCCCGGGTGACGACCGGTATCAGGTAGGCGGCGCTCAACAGCGAAGAGAGCATGAAGACGGCCACATATATGATCTGATCGGCCTCGGCCGCGCCCATCATCAGATGGAACTTGCTCCACGTGCCGCCGAGGGGCGGAATGCCGATGATGCTGAGGGACGCCACGGCGAACGCGCCCATGGTGATCGGCATGGTCCGCCCGATCCCGTTGAGCTGGCTGATTTCGGTTTTGTGCGCGGCGGTGTAGATGGCGCCGGCGCAGAAGAAGAGGGTGATCTTGCCCATGGCGTGCATGGCGAGATGCATGCCGCCGCCGACGATGCCGGCGGCCGTCGCCAGCGCGGCGCCGAGAACGATATAGGACAACTGGCTCACGGTCGAATAGGCGAGCCGCGCCTTCAAATTGTCCTTGCGCATGGCGACGATCGACGAAAAGAGAAGCGTGCCGGCCGCCGCGATCATCAGCCAATCGGACGCGCTGGTTTCGGCGAGGAATTCATAGCCGAAGATGTAGACCACGACCTTGAGGACGGTGAAGACGCCGGCCTTCACCACGGCCACCGCGTGCAGCAGCGCGCTCACCGGGGTCGGCGCGACCATCGCCGCCGGCAGCCAGCGGTGAACCGGCATCAGGGCCGCCTTACCGATGCCGAACATGTAGAGCGCCAGCAGGACGGCCACCATGATCCCCTCGACCTTGCCCTCGAGGATGCCGCCCTGTTTGAAATCCAGGGTGCCGGTCAGGTGCCAGGTCCAGATCATGCCGAACAGCAGCAAGCCGATGGATGTCGACAGCAAAATGCCCACGTAGGTCCGTCCCGACCGCATGGTCGCCGGGTCGCCATGGTGGGTGACCAGGGGATAGGTCGACAGCGTCAGGATCTCGTAGAAGATGAACAGGGTCAGCATGTTGCCGGAGAAGGCCACGCCGGCGGCGCTCGCCAACGCGATGGCGAAGAAGAAATAGAAACGGGTTTGGTGAGCTTCCCGGTTTCCCCGCATGTAGCCGATGGAATAGACCGAATTGATGATCCACAGGCCGGATGACACCAACCCGAACAGCATCCCCAACGGTTCGATCGTCAGCCGGATGGCGAGGCCGGGGAGGATTTCCCACAGCACCACATCGGGCCGCGCCCCGGCCAGGACGGCGGGCGTAATGGAGGCGACGGTGACGAACATGATCACCGCGGTCGTCAACGTGACCGTCTCGCGCAAATTCGGCCACTTCCCGGCGAGCAGGATGAACACCGAGCCGATCAACGGCACGGCGATGGCCAGTTGCGAGAGGGTTTCGGGCGTCACGCGGCTTCTCCGACCAACTTACCCTCCCATCAACAACGCGGCCGCGGCGCGCGCCGTGCCGACGGTTAAATCCGTGTCGATGCCGAAATACACATTTGCGCCGACCAGCACCCACATGGGCACCAGCATCGCCAACGGCGCCTCGCCGATGGAAACGGCGCCCGCCGGCCGCTCGCGGAAATAGGCGACCTCGATGACCCGCCACATGTAAATCACCGCCAGGAGGGAACTGAACAATATGGCGGCGGCCAGGGGCCACCATTCCTTTTCCAGTGTGGCGAGGATCAGATACCATTTGCTGACGAAGCCGACGGTAAGCGGGATGCCGATCAGGCTGAGACCGCCGGTGACGAACGCGGCCATCGTCCAGGGCATGACTTTTGCGAGGCCCGCCATGTCATCGACGTTCACCGAGCGGATGCGGAAGAATACGCACCCCAGAGCCAGGAACAGAGCGCCCTTCATCAGCGCATGGTTGAACAGATGAAGTATGCCGGCCGTCAGGCCCGTGATGGTGGCCAGGCTGATGCCGATCAGCATGTAGCCGATCTGGGCGACGCTGGAATAGGCGAGCAGCCGCTTGACGTTGGTCTGGAAGATGGCGACCGCCGACATGGCGACGATGGCGACGATACTGAGCGCCAGCAGAATCTCATCGACGGGCAACGTCTCGAAGACGCCGCCTTTGAACAGCGTGTAGTAAATGCGAACCAGGACATAGACGGCGACTTTGGTGGCTGTCGCGGCCAGGAAGGCCGTGACCACCGACGGGGCGTAGGTATAGGCGTTCGGCAGCCAGACATGGACCGGGAACAGGCCGAGTTTCAGCCCGATACCCACCGTCAGAAAGGCGACCGCGGCCAGGATGGTCCGGGTCTCCGCGACCTCGGGCAGCCGGTTCACAAGGTCGGCCATGTTGAGGGTGCCGGTCATCTGATACATCAGGCCGACGCCGATGACGTAAAAGGTTGCGCCCAGGGTGCCGAGGACGAGATAGCGGAACGCGGCGGTCAACGCGCGCCGTTCGGCTCCCAGGCTCACCATCACATAGGTGGAAAGCGATGAAATCTCCAGGAAGACGAACAAATTGAACGTGTCGCCCGTCGTCGCGATTCCGAGCAGGCCCGACAACGTCAGCAGGTACATCGTATAGAAGAGGTAGATGCGGTCCCGGGGAATCTCCGCCTCCACGCTCTGGCGCGCGTACAGCATGGTCACCGCGCCTATGCCCGAAACGATGACGATCAGATAGGCGGCGAGCATATCGACCCGGTACTCGATGCCCCAAGGCGCCGCCCAGTCCCCGATTTCGTAACTGACGGCCTCTCCCCCGGAGACGATCAGGAGGAGGGCGAGCGAGTCGGCCAGCGTGAACCAGCTGATGATCAGCGCCAGGAGCCAGGCGCCCGTAGGTGAGCGGCGGAACATCAGCCCGAGCGGCGCGCCGATCAGCGGGACGATCACATGGAGGATCGGGAGGTTGGCCGAGATCATGCCCCGCTTTCCTCTCCATGTTCTTCCATATCCCGGATTTGGTCGTCTTCGATTGTGCCGAATTCCTCTTTGATACGGACAATCAGAGCGAGCCCGAGCGCCGTCGTCGCGACGCCGACGACGATGGCGGTGAGAATCAATACGTGGGGCAGGGGATTGGAGTAGCGGGTGAATCCCTCGGCGGCGATCGGCGCGGTGCCGCCGAACACGTTGCTCATCGAGATGTAGAAGACGAAGACGGCGACCTGGAAGATGCTCAAGCCGACCATCTTCTTGATCATGTTTTCCTGGGCGATGACGATATAGAAGCCGGCCATCATCAAAACGATGACGATCCAATAGTTGAACAGGCCGATTACCGTCTCCATGGTTCAGATGTCCTGTCCGGCGAAGACATAGAAGATGGCGATCATTGTCGAGGAAACGGTCAGTCCGACGCCGAGTTCGACGAGCAGAATGCCGTAGTGCTGCCCGGCAACCGGCGTCGGCCCGAGGACGTTGTAGTCGAGGAATTCGCTGCCGAGAAACATTCCCGCGAGACCCACCAAGCAGTAGAGCAGGACGCCGCCGGCCATCACGATCCTGTTGATCCTCGCCGGCAGGACCTTTCGGCCGTTCTCGATCCCGAATATCAGCGCATAGAGTATGAAGGCCGCGGCGAAGATGACGCCGGCCTGGAACCCGCCGCCGGGCCCGAAGTCGCCGTGGAATTGAACATACAGCGCGAAAAGCAGGATGTAGGGAATCATGAGCTTCGCGACGACGCGGAGGATGGAATGGCGGTTCATGCGCGTTCCTCCTCCAAATTATCGCCGTCTTCGTCCTTGACGCCGGGGCGCCAACGCCGCCGGCCGCGGCCGAGAATGACCAGCACCCCGACACCGGCGGTGAAAATCACCACCACCTCGCCCAGCGTGTCGTAGCCGCGATAGCTGGCCAGCACGGAAGTCACCATATTGGGCAGACCCGTTTCCTTGGGCGACTCCTGGATATAGCGGGGCGCCACATGCTTGTTTGCCGGCGCTTCGGGGTCGCCGTAGTGCGGCATGTCCAGCGTTCCCCATGTCAGCATGGCCCCGGTGGCGACCACGATGACCAGCGGCACCACGCGCACCGGCTTGTGCTTTTCCTCGACGTTGACGTGGGTGAGCGCCAGCGTCGCCAGGAACAGCAGCGTCGACACGCCGGCACCGACGGCGGCCTCGGTAAACGCGACGTCCACCGCCGTAAGGTGCACGTACAGCACCGCCGCCAGCAATGAGAAGATGCCGCTCAGCATGACCACCGCGAACATCAGATGGGAGCGGACGATGGCGATGGCGACGGCGGCCATCAGGAGCAGCAGGAAGATATCGATGAGGATATCCGCGGGGTTCATTCGGCGCCCCCGTCATCCAGGCTCTTGCCGTCCTTTGGGCGCCGGTCCTCGGCAAGCCGGGGTTTGAGCCCCGACGCCAGGGCCGCCTGGGCCAATGCGTGGGACGCGGTCGGGCTGGCGAAAAACGTGAAGACGACGATCAGCAGCAGCTTCGCCGTGACCAGGGTAAATCCGGCCTGGAACGCCATGCCGACGACCAGCAGGAAGGTGGCGAGCGTATCGGTGACCCCGGCGGCGTGCATGCGGGTGTAGACGTCGGGCAGCCGCAGAATCCCGATGCCGCCGACGATAACCAGGAAGCTGCCGGCGAGGATGAAGATCCAGCTCGCGATATCGGCGGCCATTACAGGTCCCCCAGATCGTCGCCGGCATGGGGCAGGCCGAGATGGCTGTAGCGAAAGAACTTCATCACCGCGATGACGCCGACGAAATTGATCAGTGCGTAGACCAGGGCGATATCGAGAAATTCCGGCCGCTCGATCAGAAAACCGAGAACCGCGATCAGCAGCAGCGACTTGGTGCCGAACATGTTCACCGCGACGACCCGGTCATAGAAGGTCGGACCCCTGGTGGCCCGGATGATCGCCATGACCATGGTGACGAGAATGGCGGCGGCGGCGGCGATGAACATCAGGTCTTCGCCTCCGGTGCGCCGTTTTCGCGATTGCCTTCCATACGGCTCGCCATGCGGTCCATCAGGCCGCCTTGCAGTTCATCGGCGGCGCCCGACGTCAGTGCGTGAACCTCGAATTCGTCATCGATGATATCGACGGTCACCGTGCCGGGCGTCAGGGTGATGGAGTTCGCGTACACCACGTGCCCGAGTTCGGATTTCTGGGACGCCCGGACCCGGAACATGGTCGGGCTGATGGGCAGGGAGGGGGTGAGGATGATCCGGACGACGTCCACATTGGCCTTTACGATCTCCCAGCCCAGCCACAACAAATATGTCGGGGCCGCAAAGCCGAGGTGAATGGGGAATCCCTCGTGATCGATCACATTCATCCGGTGGGTGATATAGACCACCAGGACGCACGATCCGATGCCAAGTCCGATCAGGAGCGGACTAAAGTGCCCGGATAGCAGCAGCCAAAACGCAAACAGCACCACCGCCAGTCCAATCGATCGGATCACCTTAAGCCCCTGCTTCCGTCTCGCTATTAATTTGGGCGGCCAAAAGAGGTTCAGCCGCCCGGACGCCGCAAAAAATTAGCGGCTTTGCGGGGATAAGACAATGGGAGCCGGTGCTCAAGCCTACCTGAGCTCGATCGCGTATTCCTGAATCGGCCGCACGGTTTTGATCAGGCCCTGATCCTTCAGAAACCGGGCGAACCGTTCGTAGCGTCCGATGTCCACGGCCGCCGGCCGCAGATCGAATCGGGGGAGCGTATCCCGCCATGCCCGCCGGTTGAGTTCGTCGTCCAGTTTCTTGTTCGTGCCGATGAACAATTTCCAGGAGTCGCCGGGGCGGTTGATCAGGAATTGGGTGCCTTGTTCGACCGCGCGGATGAAACGGCGGTAGCGGTCGTCCCTGGCCTTGGATTTGTTGGCGACCACGATCAGCTCGTCGTAGACGGGGACCCCTTCCTCCTCGGGGAAAAAGGCGCGGCCGGGGCGGCCTTCGATGTCCATCTGATTGAGTTCGAAGTTCCGGAAGGCGCCGATCACCGCATCGACTTTCCCCGACAGGATCGACGGCGAGAGCGAGAAGTTGACGTTGATCAGGGTGATGTCCTTGAGCGTCAGGCCGTGGGGCTTGAGCATCTGGGCCAGCAGGGCGTCTTCGAACCCGCCGACCGAAAATCCGACTTTCCTGCCTTTCAAATCCGGTATCGCCTTGATCGGACCATCCCGCAGGACGACGAGGGAGTTGAGGGGCGTGCTGACCAGGGTCCCGATTCGGATCAGCGGCAGACCCTGGTCGATTTGGACGTGCAGTTGAGGCTGATACGAAACCGCGAGGTCCGCCTTGCCCGCCGCCACCAGTTTCGGCGGCAGAGAGGGATCGGCGGGCTCGACCATCTCGACATCGAGATTTTGGGCGGCGAAGTAGCCTTTTTCCTCGGCCACGATGAGCGGGGCGTGGTCGGGGTTCACGAACCAATCGAGGAGCAGGGTCAGCTTGTCCGCCGCGGCGGCCGGCGGCGCGGCAAGGATAAGCAGGGCGAAAAGCGAAGCAGCGGGCATTTTCATTGGTCGGTTTCCTTAATCGTCACTGGAGTAGGTTTCGGGTTGCCATGTGATCAGCCGCCGGAGGACGAGATCGATGGCGAAGTAGAGGGTGACCGCCATGACCGCGAGGACGAAAAGCGCCGCGAACATGGTATCGGTTTCGGATCGGGCATTGGCATGGATCATCAGGGCGCCCAGACCGGATGAGGCGCCGACCCATTCGCCGACAACCGCGCCGATGGGCGCGACGGCGGCGGCGATCCGAATGCCGGAGGCGAAGGCCGGCATGGCCATGGGCAGCCGTACGTGGCGCAGGATGGCGAAGCGGCCGGCGCCCATGGTCCGGGCCATGTCGAGCAGGCCGGGCTCGGTCCGGCGCAGCCCGTCATAGAGCGCGGCCGTAACCGGGAAGAAGATGATCAGGGTCGCCATCGCCACCTTGGAGCCGATCCCGAAGCCGAGCCACAGCACCAGGATCGGGGCAAGGGCGAAGACGGGTACAGCCTGGCTGACGACCAGCACCGGGAACAGCCAGCGCCGGACCGGCACGAAGAAACTCATGGCGATGCCGCTGGCCGCGCCGAGCAGCACGCCCAACAGGAGGCCGAGAGCGATTTCGATGAAGGTGACGCCGGCGTGGCCGGCCAGGAGTCCGCCGTCTTCGACAAGGGCGAGAAGCACCGAGTAGGGCGCCGGCAGAATAAAGGCGGGGACGCCGGTGAACGTGACGACCGCCTGCCAGACCGCGACCAGTCCGGCGCAGATGATGAGGGGGCGCAGATAAGACAAACTCATTTGCCGCCCTCCGCCAACTCCCGGAGCAGACGGGCCTGCCCGCTCAGGACATCGGGCGCGCCGGCTTCCCGTGGGGGGCGGCCCGCGGGCTCCAGCGGCGATCCCAGACCGGCGGGCGACCCGTTCATCACGAAAATGCGGTCGCCGAGGCGAAGCGCCTCGAGAGGATCGTGGGTTACCAGCAACACGGTGCGCTTGGCCAGCAGCCGCACCGCAAGGTCCTGAAGCCTCAGGCGGGTGATCGCATCCAGCGCGGAGAACGGCTCGTCCATCAGGACGATGGGCCGGTCCTCCATCAGGGTCCGTACCAGCGCGACCCGCTGACGCATGCCGCCGGAGAGTTCATCCGGCATCGCGTTCGCGGCCTCGCCGACGCCCGCCGCTTGGAGCAACGCGTTGGCCCGGTCCAAATCGACCGCCTCGCCCCGCAGCCGGGCGCCCAGCGTCGCGTTGCCGACGACGTTTAGCCAGGGCAGCAGGAAGTCGCGCTGCGCCATGTAGGCCACCCGGCCGGCCGTGGCCGAGCCGTCGCCGCATCTTACCGCCGTGTCGTTTCCGCCGGACAGCAATCCGGCGATCATCCGCAGCAGGCTCGATTTGCCGACCCCGCTGGGGCCGAGTACGCAGGTCCACCGGCCGGCTTCGAGAACAAGGTTCAACCCGTCGAAAAGCGGGCGGGAGCCGTACGCGAATTGAGCATTGCTCACCTCGATCGAGGGAGCGTTCAAGTTTTGGCCAAGGGTTCCGTTCGTAGGCACGGGTCAGCTTGTCCCTCCGCCGGTGCTAACCGGATCAGGTTCTGGGGTCGTCTCGACACGAGACCTCTCAGCCGGGATGGCTCCCCCCAGTGACCAGCGCCACTATGCAAACGGCGCCGGGCCGGTTCAAGCGCTATATTTCGGACGTGCGGCGCCGGGATGCGGACAACGAGCCCCTGTGTGAGCTAATCGCGATTGCGCAACCGGCGGCAGATGTTAATTTTTGCGCAATCCAACCTTCAGGCAGGAGAATGAGGAATGGCGAATTATTCGGGCGGTTGCCTGTGCGGCGCGATCAGGTACGAAGTCAAAGGCGAGCCGGTCCGGGCGGCCAACTGTCATTGTATCGATTGCCGCCGGGTCACGGGATCGCAGTTTGCGACCAACGTGTTCTTCAATGTGGATGATTTGGCGGTGATCAAGGGCGAGCCAAAGGCCTATCGGCACACCGCCGACAGCGGAAACACGATGACCAAATGGTTCTGTGCCGATTGCGGCTCTCAATTGTTCAGCCAAAGCACCGGAAACACGGCCGTCAAAGGCGTCAAGCTCGGCAGCTTGGACGACGTGAAGGAAATCAGGCCGGGGATCGACATATTCCTGGATAGCGCCGTGCCGTTTGCCGATCCGCCGGACTACACCAGCCATTTCGGCCGCGGACCGAATTAAAGGGATGCGGGGCTGATGCTCTCACGCAGGGGGTTTCTTCTGGCGGTTGGCGCCGTCTTGGCGGTGGCGTCCGGCCAAAAGGCGCTACGGGCGCAAACCTTTGCGAAGTCGAAACTGACCATCGTCACCGCGAGGGGCCGCTTTCCCTTTGACGTCGAGATGGCCGTAACGCCCCGGCAACACGCGCGCGGCCTGATGTTCCGGCGAGGGCTCGCTCCCGATGCCGGCATGCTGTTCGACTACAAGGTTCCCCAGCGCATCACCATGTGGATGAAAAACACCTTTATCCCGCTGGACATGCTGTTCATCGGCCCCGGCGGCCGGATCGTCAATATCGCCGAGCGGACGGTGCCCCGGTCCCTGGCGGTAATCTCGTCGGACGGCAATGCGCGAGCCGTCCTGGAGGTCAACGGCGGCACCGCCCGGCGCCTCGGCATCCGGCCCGGCGATACCGTTCTTCATCCCATTTTTTCGAACGGCTAGGCGGCATCGATCGTGACCGGTCCCATTCAACTTCGTTTCGGCGGCTATGGTCCGCCGGCCACCACTCATTCCCGTGGCCTGAAATTCATTGGCGACAGGCTGGAGCGGCAGTTTCCCGGCGACGTGGAAGTCAAATACGTCTGGAACGTCATGGATTTCGGGTATCTCGGCAAGGACACCCTGTGGCTGGCCGAGCACGGAATTCTGACCATGGTGTATCAGTCGACGAGCTATCTGACGGACCGGGTTCCGGAATTGGGGTTTGCGGATCTTCCGTTCCTGTTCGGCACCAATGAGGAAGCCCGCGCCGCGATGGACGGCGCGCTGGGCGCCTACCTGACGCGCAGGATCGAGGAGCGGATTTCCTATCGCGTCATGGGCTATTTCGAGAACGGGTTCCGGCACATCTCCAACCGGCTTCGCCACGTTCGGACGCCAGGGGACATGGCCGGAATGAAAATCCGCGTTTTGCCCAGCAGGATACATGCCCGGACATTCGAGCTGCTCGGCGCGGAGCCGCGCCGCATCGATTTGACCGAGGCCATCGAGGGTGTCGTCAACGGCACCCTGGATGCGCAGGAAAATCCGTTCGCCAACACGGTGACCTACGGCGTGCCCGAATTCCATCCGTATCACACGGAATCTTCCCATTTCTATTTGTCGCGGGGTTTGTTCGCCAACAGGGACGCGGTCGACGGGCTGCCCGATGACGTCAGGAACGCGTTTCATGCCGCCGTGGCCGAAGCCGTCCCGTTCCAGCGGGAATTGGCGGTGGAAGAGGAATTGCTGGCCAGGAAAAAAATCGAAGAGGCCGGCGGAGAGGTCATCCGGCTGTCCGACGGGGAACGACGGGCATTCCGGGACGCCGTGGCGCCGCTCCACGACGAGGTCCGGGAAGAACTGGGAGACGAGGTGTTCGGCCTCGTGTCCTAAAAACTATCGCGGCCGTTTGACACAGACGGTCAGGCCGTCGTCGAGGGGCAGCATGCTGGCCGAAATCCGTTCGTCCCTGCCCAGCTTGTCATTGAGGGCCTTCAGCGCCGCGGTCGATTTTCGATCGTCGCCGGGATCGAGGACGGCCCCGCCCCACAGCATATTGTCCAGGACGATGACGCCGGCGTCCCGGACAAGCGTCAGGCCGGCTTCGAAATAAGCGTCGTAGTCCTTCTTGTTCGCATCGATGTAGGCGAGGTCGAATGCGCCCGCCATGCCTTCATCGATCAAGGCGTGGAGCACGTCTTTCGCCGGGCCCGTTCGGGCATCGATCTTTTTGCCGGCCCCGGCCGCTTCCCAGTAGGGGCGGCCCACATCGACGTATTCGTCCACCACGTCGATGGTCAGGATCGTGCCGTCGTCGGGGAGCGCCTCGGCCATCCAAAGGGTGGCGTATCCGGTGAAGGTGCCGACCTCGAGCACCCGTTCGGCTCCGGTCATCCGGCAAATCAGGGCCAAGAGCTGACCTTGTTCGGGAGCGCACGCCCAGCCCCGTTCGCGCAGCTTCCCGGTCGCATCCCGAAGGCCCCGCGCGTGCTCGCTCTCGCGAAGCGAGACCCGGCGGATATATTCGAGCATGGGGGCCGTAACCGGTCGGGTCGCTTCTCGGCTCATGTCGGTTTGTCCTTTCCCTCGGAGGATTTGTCGCCCGCGCGCCCTTGAAACGCAAGGGGAGGAATTTCGGCGCAATAACCGCTGGAAGAGTTCAAACGAGGGCCGCACGAGATTGAAACGCTGCCCGGTGCTCTATATAAGATGTTCAGACGCCGCCGCGGCGCGGATAATGAACGTCACAACCGGGCGAGCGGCAAGGTGGGACGGTTCGATGGGTACGGTTCTCGAAGATGTCACGAGCGAAACCATCGACGCGCAGCACATACGCCGGCGTGTCGATGACTGGGAGAAGCGCCTGAAAGGGCTCTTCGCCGAGATCGGCAGCTGGTTGCCGGACGGGTGGGAGGCCTGCCCGGGTGCCCCGGTCGTCATGCACGAGGAGTTGATGCGCAAGTTCGGCATCGCCGAGAAGCGGATGCCGACGCTTGAACTCCACGACCGTGCAGGCCGTGTGGCCACGTTCGTTCCGCGCGGACTATGGATCATCGGCAGCAATGGCCGCGTGGATCTGAAGCGGAACGGGTGTCGTTACTTGATTGTCGACATGGCCGAGAACTTCGAGGCGCCCGACTGGCAGGCCGCGTCCGCCGAACACCGGCGCGTCCGCGAGGCGGTCAGCGAAGACTGGCTGAAGCGCATTCTGCGGTGACCGATCTCGATGCCATTGCCGCCCTGTTTCAGCAGATCGACAATTCACTGGAAGACCTGCGCGAGCAGCACGAAGCGGCCGGCGAGGCCGATGAGCGCGACCGTGTCGAACGCCAGCAGAAACTGAACGAGCAGGCGTATTTCGTACTGGCGTGGGGACAGTTGGAAGCGGAGATAGACGATGCCTGCCGCGACGCGATCCGTCTCGGGAGATCGCGCGAGGACTGGCGGCATCGCCGGGCGTGGAGCGTGTACGACGAGGACAATCCCAGGCTGAGCTTCAGGAATCGCCTGACGCTCGTGCTAGACCGGAGCAGCGACGAGTGGAAGAGGGCCCTGGAGCTTTACGAAGTCCGCAACCAGATTGCGCACGGCGATCTGCGCCACGCAGGCATCAGCCTGCCGACCGTGATCGAGGATTTCTACCGCATCCAGTCGTCGCTCGTGCGGGATTGAACGGCGGAGGCGGTTCCCGCCGACTGTAGCTACCTATTCGGCGCAAATGTACTCGTCTGCGCCGGGCGGGCGCATTATGATCGTGCCCGGTTTTAGGGGAGGGGAGCCCATTGGACAAGAAAAGCCCGTCGGGAATCGACCCGTCGCTGCTCAACAAACCGATCTTCGGGAGCGACCTCATCGCGTCGGCCCTGCGCGAGCAGGAATTCCCGTATGTGTGCCTGAACCCCGGCGCCAGCTACCGCGGACTGCACGACTCGATCGTGAATTTCCTCGGCAACGCCACGCCGGAAATGGCGCTGGTTCTGCACGAGGAGCATGCGGTCTCCATTGCCCACGGCTATGCCCGGGCCACGGAGCGGCCGTTGGCGGTCATCGTCCACTCGAACGTCGGGTTGATGCACGCGACCATGAGCATCTTCAACGCCTGGTGCGACCGGTTGCCCATGGTCGTTCTCGGCGCGACCGGGCCGGTCGACGCCGCCCTCCGCCGGCCCTATATCGACTGGATTCATACCGCGGCCGACCAGGGCGCATTGGTCCGCAACTACACCAAATGGGATGATCAGCCGGGCTCGCCGGCGGCGGCGGTCGAGGCGATCCGGCGCGGCGCCCAGATCGCCATGACGCCCCCCTGCGGGCCGGTCTACATCAACCTCGATGCGGCGGTGCAGGAAACGGCCCTGGAGGCCTGGCCCGAGCTGGAGGACGTTTCGCGATTTGCGCCGCCGCCGCCCCCCGGCGCGCCCGAAGACGCCCTTGAGGCCGCGGCGGAACTGCTGCGCGCCGCCGAAGCTCCCCTCATTCTCGCCGGCCGTTCGTCCCGAAGCCGGGCGGATTGGGACAAACGGATCGAATTCGCCGAGGCGGTGGGCGCGCGGGTGCTTACCAGCAGCTGGACCCCGAGCGCCTTTCCGACCGAACATCCGCTGCACGTGGCGACCACCAATTTCTTCCCGACCCCGGCGGCGCGGGAGGCCCACGAAGCCGCGGACGTGGTTTTGAGCCTCGACTGGAACGACCTCGGCGGCACGCTCCGCAATGTCTGGCGGGAAGAGGTCCGGCCGAAGGTGATCAGCGCCAGTGTCGATTTTCATCTCCATCGCGGCTGGTCCATGGACTACCAGGCGCTGCCGGCCGTCGACGTCAGCATCCCGACGACGCCCGAGGTCGCGGTCGATGCGTTATTGCCCCGGGTGCGGGGCGCCGGGAAGGCCCAACCGCCGGCGATCGAAAAACCGCCCCTGGCGGACATACCGGGTTCGGGCCCCATCGGCATCCGCGAGTTTGCCGCCGTTTGGCGCAGCGTCGCCGATGGCCGGAATATTTCGGTGACCATGCTGCCCATCGGCTGGCCGCCGGACGCCATCCACGCCGATCACCCGCTGGCCTATATGGGCAATATCGGCGGCGGCGGTTTGGGCGCCGGACCCGGTGTCGCCATCGGGGCGGCTCTCGCGCTCAGGGAAATGGGATCGGACAGCCTGCCCGTCTCCATCATGGGAGACGGCGACTATTTGATGGGGGTGAACGCCTTGTGGACGGCGGCGCATATGAAAATTCCGGTGCTGATCATCGTCGACAACAACCGCTCCTATTTCAACGACGAGATGCATCAGGAGAACGTCGCGAAGAAGCGGGAGCGGCCGCCGGAAAACCGCTGGATCGGCCAACGGATCGACGACCCGCCGCCGGACCTCGCGGGCCTCGCCCGGGCGCAGGGGCTGGAGGGAGACGGCCCGGTGGAGGACATCGCCGATTTGGCGGCCGCCATCGAGTGCGGCCTGGAGGCGGTCCGGTCCGGAAAATCATATGTCCTGGATGTGGTCGCCCTCGGCGAGTACGTGACCACCCCGGTCCACGGCGGGCGAAAATCGGATTAGGGTCGTGGCTCAATCGGCCGTCCCATGAAATCCCCTCTCCCCTGGGGGGAGAGGAATGCGAAGGCTTGGCGAGCGAAGCGAGCCTAGCCGTAGCTGGGTGAGGGGGAATTTCCATATCACCCCCACACTCATCTTCACCCCCACCCCGATCCTCCTCCGTCAAGGGGGAGGGGGATTTTGTGTCGCGCCGGCACGTTCCCGTCCGCCGTGCCGGCGATGAAACCTACTCCCGCATCTTCGACGAAGAATTGATCACCGCATGGATGTTCTTCGCGAAGGCAACGGCG
>JAJECC010000171.1 GCA_022822205.1 Rhodospirillales bacterium
CGGGAACTTGACCCAGATGGTGTCGGAGACATGGTCGTGATACTCGACCTCGGCTTCGGCGAGCGCCGTCATTTCCACCACCGACCACATCACCGGTTTGGAGCCGCGATAGAGCAGGCCGTTGCGCACGAACTTCATCAATTCCCGGGTGATCTGCGCTTCCGCCGCGAAGGTCATGGTGGTGTAGGGGTTGTCCCAGTCGCCGGCGACCCCCAGCCTTTGGAATTCCTCGCTCTGCACGTCGATCCAATGGCTGGCGAATTCCCGGCACTCGGCGCGGAAGTCGATGACCGGCACCGCGTCCTTATCCTCGCCCTTTTCCCGGTACTGCTCCTCGATCTTCCATTCGATGGGCAGACCATGGCAGTCCCAACCCGGCACATAGTTGGAATCCTTGCCCAACATCTGCTGGGAGCGGGTGATGACGTCCTTCAGGATCTTGTTGAGCGCGTGGCCGATATGGAGATGGCCGTTGGCGTAGGGCGGTCCGTCGTGGAGGATGAACTTCTCCCGGCCCTTGGAGTCGGCTCGCAATCTGGCGTAGATGTCGAGCTTCTTCCAGCGCTCGAGAATCTCCGGCTCGCGCTTCGCCAATCCCGCCCTCATCGGGAAGTCGGTCTTCGGCAGGAAGACCGTATCCTTGTAATCGACGCTCATCTCATGTGATCCGACCGGCCCAATCGCCAAGAGGGGCGGTTTTATCCCTCCTCGGCCCGGAAATCAAAGGCTGTTGCCCGGAATTCCATCAGTTTTTTCGGTCCCCCTCCCTGGCGAGGACGGCGCGGGCGTCGGTGCAATCCTGCCGGATCGCCCGGGTCAGCTCGTCGATGCCGTTGAACTTCTGCTCGGGACGCAGATATTCCACCAATCCGACCCGCAAATGCTGGCCGTAAATGTCCTGGTCGAAGTCGAAAAGATGGGTTTCGAGGGTAATCCGGTCTTCATCGCCGAAGGTTGGGCGGCGGCCCAGGTTGGCGACGCCGTCCCGCCAGTCGATGACGCCGCCCCGATCGATCCCGGTGTGGACCGCGTAGACGCCGGTGGCCGGCCGGTTGTTGATATCGAACTCCAGGTTGGCGGTGGGAAACCCGATGGTTCGTCCGCGCTCGTCGCCGCGCACCACCCGACCCGAAATTTCATGGTAGCGGCCGAGCAGCCGCGCCGCCCCGCGGGGATCGGCATCGGAGAGATAGTCCCGAACGCGGGTCGAAGAGATGGCTTCGCCGGTATCGTCGAGCACGGCGCCGACGCTCGACGTGCCGAAACCCAACTCCTGACCCCGACGCCTCAGAAAGTTCCCGTCGCCTTGCCGGTTCTTGCCGAAAACGAAATCGAACCCGCAGACGATATGGCGGGCATCGAGACTGGCCTTCAATACGTCGCCGACGAAGGCTTCCGCCGTAAGATCGGAGAGCTTCTTGTCGAAATGCAGCACCATCAGGAAGTCGGCCCCCAGTTCCTCGATGATTCGCGCCTTGAGATGAAACGGCGTCAGGCGGAACGGCTCGATGCTTTTCTGGAAGAACATTCGGGGGTGAGGCTCGAAGGTCATCACGCCCCATGGAATATCCCGCTCCTTGGCCACCCCTCCCGCGGTGTTGATCACTTCCTGATGGCCGAGATGGACGCCGTCGAAATTGCCGATGGCGATGGAACCGCCCCGGAAGTCCTCGGGCAAGTCATTGTAATGGCGGAAGATTCTCATCGGCGGGAAGGTGTCAGCGGGTCGCCCTACGGTCAAGCCGTTTAACCCGCGTCAACGGGGATCGATCGGTACCTGGTCGGCCAGACCAAAGAGCTGCTCAACCGCGGCGGCCATGGAGAGCAAATCGGCATCGCGCCTCGGCGGCGCGATCAGCTGCAGGCCCACCGGCAGGCCGTCCCCGGTAAAGCCGCAGGGCAGCGACAAGGCGGGGCAGGCGGTGAGGGTGACGATGGAGGGCAGGGCGATCCAATCGATATAGGTCTCCAACCCGGTGCCTTCGATTTCGGTGACGTAGCGGATGTCCACGTCAAACGGCGAAACCTGTGTCATCGGCGCAACCAGGAGATCGAAATCGTCGAAGAAGGAAACGGTGCGCTGGTAGAGGGCCCCTCGCGCGACGGTGGCCCGGGCAATCTCTTCCGGCGAGAGCGCCAGCCCTTTTTCCGCGTTCCAGATTATTTCGGGCTTGATCAGGTCCCGGTGCTGTTCGATCAATTCCGCCATGCCGGCGGCGTACGCGGCGGCCCGGACGGTTTGAAAGATCTCCGGACCGTCTTTCAGGTCGGGATGGGTCTCCACCACCTCGGCGCCGAGCTCTTCGAGACGTGAGGCGGCGCCCGCCACGATTTCCTTGATCTCGGCGGCGACGGGCAGGAAGCCGAAATCCCGGGTAAAGGCGATCCGCTTCGGCGGCCGGGCGCTTTCGGCCGACGCCTGATAAGGGACATCCGGCACCGGCAGGCTGATGGGATCGGCCATATCCTCGCCGGCCATATTGTCGAGCAGCAGACCCACGTCGCCGACGTTGCGGGCCATGGGCCCGTTGACCCCCATGGTGTCGAAAGGGTTGACGTTGGCCCGGCGCACCCGCCCCGGGCTCGGCCGATAGCCGACCACCGAACAAAAAGCCGCCGGTGTGCGCAGGCTGCCGCCAAGATCGGAGCCCCCCGCCAGCCATACCTCGCCGGTGGCCAGCGCCACCGCCGATCCGCCCGAAGAGCCGCCGCAGGTGAGCGCCGTGTTCCAGGGATTCCGGGTCTTGCCGAACACCTCATTGAAGGTGTTGGCGCCGGCGGCGAATTCGGGCGTATTGGACTTGGCGAGCACCGTGGCGCCCAGGGCCTCCATGGCGGTCACCGTGATGTCGGATTTTTCCGGCACATGATCGGCGTAGATGGGCGAGCCGTATGTGGTGCGAACCCCGCCGACCTCGTTCATGTCCTTGATGGCGACGGGCAGCCCGGCGAGCCAGCCGGGCTGGTCGGGATTCCCCGACAGGTTGGCGGCGAAATCCCGCGCCCGGTCTTCACACAAGGTCGGGAGCGCGTTGACCGATGGTTCCACCTTGGCAATGCGCGACAACGCCGCATCGATGAGTTCGTGGGGCGAAACGTCTTTGCTTTTGAGACGTCGGACTGCCTCGCGGGCAGTCATCCTTATCAGATCATTCATTCGGATTTCTTAGCATCCCCGATCCCGGAAGTCCCGGCCCGGATGGTCCGGTCTCCGAAAATTCACGATTGGCCGGCGCGGCGGGGCTCCGTCTTGAAAGCCCGAAAGCCGTCCATTAGTTTGAAACCAGCGGAGCGGAACACGCTCTGCTTTCACAAGGACCCGTCGATTCCGACGTGAGCGGCCGACGCGGGCCGCTCCACCGAGCGGCACGGAACCGGGCGGGCGCGGGAATAGGATTGGGAAACCGGTGAACGAAAGTTCCGCAAAACCCTTTGATCCGATGGGACCCGGTGGCAGCGGCTCGCGGCCGAAGTCGGGGATGGACTACAAGGTCCCCTCCCTGGAGGGACAGTATGATCGGGGCGCCAAGGCGCTGCTGCGGATCAGCAAAATGGCGCTCGGCTATCCCTGGCATTGCATCGTCGCGGTCATATCGGTGATCGCGGCCGGAATCTTCCAGCTGCTCATCCCCCTGTTCCTCGGCGACGCGGTCGACAATGCGACCGGTTTGCTGGAATCCGGGCAAGGGGGCGCCGAAGAGGTCAAATCGGCACTCGTGGTCGCGGCGGGCTTGATCATCGGAGCGGCCGTGCTCCGGGGCGGCTTCACGATGATGCACAACTATCTCGGTGAGGCGATCGGCCAGCATCTGGCATACCAGCTGCGGCTCGCCTACTTCGAAAAGCTTCAGCGTCTCAGCTTTTCCTATCACGACCGCATCCATTCGGGCGATCTGCTGACCCGCGGCATGTTGGACATCGAAGGCATCCGCCGGTTCATCGATTTCGGTATCCTGCGCATGATCCTGCTGGCGGTGCTGGTCGGCGGCGGCGCCTATCTCTATATGGGCAGCGACCTGATGCTCGGTCTGTTGAGCCTGAGCTTCGTGCCCTTTGCCTTCTGGCGGGGGCTGGTTTTCCGGCTCCGCATCCGCGCCTTGTGGCGTCAGCTTCAGGAAGCGCTCTCGGTGCTGACCCGGATCATGGAGGAAAACCTCGGCGGCATTCGCGTGGTGCGCGCTTTCGGCGCCCAGGACTTCGAGATGGAGAAGTTCGATGCCGGCTCCAAAGTGGCGCTCGACATCTCCATGGAGCGGGTGACGGTCCGCTACGGCAATACCGCCGTGATGAACTTTTCCTATTTCATCGCCATGGGCCTCGTTCTCTGGGCCGGCGGCGTGAAAATCCTTGCCGGCGAGTTGACGGTCGGTGAACTGACCCAGTTCCTCGCCTTTATGACCATCCTTCAGATGCCGGTCCGGCAGATCGGCATGGTGATCAACGGCGTCGCCCGCGCATCCGTGGCCGGGGTCCGGCTGTTTGATGTCCTCGACATGGAAGCGGCGGTCGGCGACAGGCCGGACGCCCAGCCCTTGGCGCCCACCAAAGGGATATTGAAATTCGACCGGGTCGGGTTTTCCTACGAGGGATTTCCGGGCGAGCGAACCATTTCCGATATCTCCTTTGAGGTGCGGCCCGGACAGACCCTTGGAATTGTCGGTCCGCCCGGCAGCGGCAAGTCGACCATCGTCCACCTGATCCCGCGGTTCTACGATGTCACCGACGGCGCGATCACCATCGACGGCCGGGACATCCGCGATGTGACCCTGGATTCGCTCCGGAGTTCGGTCGGTGTCGTGCAGCAGGATACATTTCTGTTCACCTCCCCGGTGTCGGCGAACGTCGCCTACGGCGATCCCTTCGCCGAGCAGAGCCGCATCGAGGGGGCGACGGAAGCCTCGCAACTGCACAATTACATCGCCGCGCTGCCGCAGGGCTATGAAACCCTGGTCGGCGAGCGGGGCGTTTCCTTGTCCGGCGGCCAGCGCCAGCGCTTGTCCATCGCCCGCAGCGTCCTGCTGACGCCGACAGTGATGGTATTCGACGATTCGACCGCGGCCATCGACGCCGCGACCGAACAGCGAATCCGGGCGGCGCTGATGGATCTGACCAAGGACCGGGCGACCATCATCGTCTCCCATCGGCTGAGTTCGCTCATGCATGCCGACGAGATCGTCTTCCTGGAGGATGGCCGGATCGTCGAGCGGGGCGCCCACGACGATTTGCTGGCTGCCGGCGGCCGCTACCGGGCGCTCTACGACCTCCAGATCGTCGGCAAGGAAACAGGCGGCGGACCGGCCGAGCCGGAACCGGCGGAGTAAGCCCATGTCCCTGACCGCACCAAGGAAAACCACGCCGCCCGGCCGGGAATCCATCGACCGGCTGAAGGCGCTGACGGCGGATCGGGACGAGGAGATATTCGCCGCGGCGTTCGACGGGCGAATCCTCCGCCGTTTCCTCGGCTTCGTCCGCCCTTACCGGATGACCGTTGCGATCGGGATTGTCGCGGTTCTGGCCTTTACGCTGACCCAGTTGTCCATTCCCCTGGTCATTCGCGAGACCATCGACAGCGCGCTGGTCGAGGGCGCCGCGTCCGAGAACCTGCTGGAGATCGCGGTGGCGGTGTTTTTCGGCATCATCATTACCAATTTCATCGCCAACTATTGTCAGCTGACGCTGGTGGCGCGAACCGCCGAGCGGATGTTGGTGGATATGCGCCGGGCTATGTACGGGCACCTGCAGCGGGTCTCGCTGAGCTTCATGGATAAGACCGAAGTCGGCCGGTTGATGTCCCGGCTTCAGGGCGACGTCAGTTCGATCCAGGAATTTCTCGAAACTTCGATTTTGGCCATCGGGGATTTCGTCCTCATCCTTGGCATTATCATCGTGCTCTTGAGCCTCAACGTGGAACTCGGCCTGCTGACCCTGTCGGTGGTGCCGGCGCTGGTCGTGTTCCGCCTCATTTGGCTGCCCGTCGCGCGCCGGGCCTTCATGCTGGCGCGGCAGACCTCTTCCATCGTCAACGGCGCGCTGGCCGAGAACATCAACGGCGTGCGGACGGTTCAGGAGATGACCCGCCAAGGAGTCAACTTCGAGGTCTTCGAGGGCAAGGCCCGCGACAACCTCAACTCCCACCTTCGGGCGAACCGGATCGCCCAGGTGATGGTGCCGACAGTGGATACCTTGACCGGAATCGCCATGGCCATCGTCGTCATCGTCGGCGGCAACATGGTCCTCGCCGACACCCTCGATCTGGGCGTCATGGTGGCCTTCCTTTTCTACGTCCAGCGGTTCTTCGACCCGATCCGCTCGTTGATGATGCAATACAACATGATGCAGCGCGCCATGGCGTCGAGTCAGCGCATCTTCGAAGTGCTCGACGTCAAGGTCGAGGTCGAGGACAAGCCGGATGCCATCGACCCCGGCTCGATCGACGGCGCGGTCCGGTTCAAGGACGTGACCTTCGGGTATCTGCCGGGCCAGCCGGTGCTCAAGAACATCGACATCGACATCAAGCCGGGCGAGACGGTGCCCTCGTCGGTCCCACGGGTTCGGGCAAGACAAGCACGGCCGCGCTGATGCACCGGTTCTACGACGTCTGGGAAGGCGAAGTGCGGGTCGGCGGCTACGACGTCCGCGACGTCACCCAGGAGAGCCTTGGACGCAACGTCGCCATGGTGCTTCAGGAACCGTTCCTGTTTACCGGGACCGTTCTCGACAATATCCGCTACCACAAACAGGACGCGACGCTGGAAGAGGTCATCGAGGCGGCCCAGGCGGTTGGTGCTCATGAATTTATCGGCCGGCTGCCCGAAGGCTACGGCACCATGCTCGGGCAGCGCGGCGTCAACCTGTCCATCGGGCAGCGGCAGTTGCTGAGTTTCGCCCGGGCGGTCGTCGCCGACGCCGGCATCCTGGTGCTCGACGAAGCGACCGCCAATGTCGACAGCTTTACCGAACGGCAAATCCAGCGGGCACTGGCGAAACTGCTCGAAGGCCGGACCGGGATCGTCATCGCCCACCGCTTGGCGACCGTGCGGAACGCCGACCGGATAATCGTCCTGCAGGAAGGCGAAATCATGGAGCAGGGCACCCATGACGAACTGATCGCCATGGGCGGCCTCTACAACCGCCTCTACACCATGAACTACGCATCCTTCGACGACGTGCCAGACGAGGAAATCATGGCCGCGGTCTCCATGGCGACGACGTAGCGAGACCGGTTGTTGGCGCACCAAACGGGCGCGCGCTATCCTCACGGCCACAGCGACACCCAGGGAGCACGCCATGTCTTTCACCGGGCCATTCACCGGATTCGGCCGGGAATTTTTCGAGTTTTTCGAAGAACTGGCAGCCAACAACGAGCGGCCTTGGTTCGAAGCCAACAAGGACCGGTATCGCGAAGTGGTGGTGGCGGCCTGCATCTCGTTCATCGAGGAAATGGCGCCGCGCCTCGCCGGGATTTCAAAGCAATACGTTGCCGATCCCAAGCCCAACGGCGGATCCATGTTCCGGATTTATCGGGATGTGCGGTTTTCCAAGGATAAGCGGCCCTACAAAGAGCACGCGGCCGTGCAGTTCCGTCATTCGGCCGGCAAGGATGCGCACGCCCCCGGGTTCTATCTTCACCTCGAGCCCGGAAAGGTGATCTACGGCGGCGGAATTTGGAAGCCGCCCGCACCGGAACTCGCCAAGATCCGGACCGCGATCCGCAAAGACCCCGCCGCCTGGACCCGGGTCGTCAATAACAAGGCGCTCAATGCGAAAACCGACGGCGTCATGGGGGATGCCTTGAAACGGCCGCCCAAGGGTTTCTCGGCCGACGAAAAGCATATTGAAGACATCAAGCGGCAAACCTTCTTCGCCATGTGTTACGACACCGAACGCGCGGCCCGCGCCAAATCCTTCGTTTCCGATGTGGAAGATGGCTTCAGGGCGGTGACGCCGTTAATGAAGTTCGTTTGCAAGGCCGTTGGCGCACCGTTCTAGACACCCGAATTCAAGGCGACCGGGGGCGATCCGCCGTCAGGAAGAAATGTCCTTGAAGACCATTTGGGCGAGATCCAGGAGGTCGCCCCGCGGCATCTCTCCCGTCAGGGCGTAGGACAGGGGCCCATCGGTCCAGTAGAAGGCGACCATGCCATCCTCGGAAATAAACCGGAATGCGGAGTCCTTGTCCTCGAACGCCTTGCGCACGTAGAGCGTGACCCGTTTGGCACGCACGTCTTCATACATAAGCTGCGCGGCCGGCATTCCGGTGTCCGACACCAGGCGGCCGCCGATAAGCTTGAAGCCGTTGCTTGCCAGGTCGGGGGTCATGAGCTTTTCGCCGATCCGCTCGGATAGCCAGTCGACCAACAGCTGCTCCTCATCGATGCTGACCTCGACCGGACGCTGTTCGTCGTGGGAATAGACGGCGTGGGCATAGAGCGCGTTCTGGACGAAGCTTCGACCGGCGGTTTGCTCCTGCGACCCGACTTGGGTGACACCCCAACCGGCGCCGCCGCCGACCAGCAGAAGCAGGACCGAGGCGGCCAGCCTCGTCCAGCCGGGCCACCAGTTCCGTTCGGGCTCTCCGGTCAGCATTTCCTCGACACCCTCCGGCCATGGCGCCTCCAGGCCGTCGTCGTAGAGCTCATGCATCAAATACTTTTGGAGTTTGATGGCATGTACCTGGGCCGCCGCCTCGGGGGTTTCGGCAAGCCAGCGCTCGATTTCGGCGAGGGTGGCCCGGTCCAGCTCGCCATCGGCATAGGCGTGGAGATCGGTTTCGGTGAAACCTGTCTCGCCGGTCATTTGACACTCCTCAGGGCAGGAACGCCCTCAGCCATCATCCTCCGAAGCCGCTCCCGGCCGCGGGCCAGGCGCGACATAATCGTGCCGACCGGCACGCCCGTAATCTCGGCGGCCTCGGCATAGGTCATATCCTTGAGCCCCACCAGCAGGACCACTTCCCGTTGTTCGTCCGGCAGCTGATCGAGGGCGCGCTGAAGATCGCGCGCCGTCAAGCGGGCGTCCTGCGTCGGGCCGGTGCCGCGCCGCTCCTCGAGTTCCCGGTCCAGGGGCACGGCTCGGGGGCGTCGGCCGAGGGTGCGCATATTCTGGGCGTGAATGTTGTGCAAAATGGTGAACAGCCAGGCCCGCATATTGGTTCCCGCCTTAAACAGATGCAGCCGGCTCAGCGCCCGCGAGACGCAGTCCTGCACCAGATCGTCGGCGGCTACGGCGTCCCGGGTGAGGGCGCGGGCATAGCGCATCAAGTGCGGCATCTGCTCAATGATGTCCTTGCGTTTATCCATTGCGGGCTTTGGTCCGAAGAAATCCCGGGGTTCGGTCGGTGGGTCACCGGGAGAGTGCCCTCGCACACCTCCCGGTCACCGGCGTCAACTATAACGAAGCGGCCGCCTATTTGGACATCTTGTCCTTCTTCATCTCGTCTTTCTTCATCTCGTCCTTCTTCATCATGGCGTCTTTCTTCATCTCGTCCTTCTTCATCATCGTGTCTTTTTTCATGGTGTCTTTCTTCATCATGGCGTCCGAGGCGCAGCCGGTGACCAAGAAGAGAGCGACAAAGGCGGCAAGGAATTTAGACATCATCAAGTCTCCCTATGGGATTGAGTTACGGTTGTCGGCGCCGCATTGCGGCGCCTCGATGATATCAATGCCGAGGTGAAGGAATTATTCCCCGCCCAAATAACGATTTATTTTCAACTGGTTACCCTGTTTTTCATGTTCTCGGGCGCGCCGTCCAAATAGCAGCGAAAGTTGTGACGGATGATCGGCATGGCCTGATCGACGTAGCCTTCGGTCCGCCCGCCCAGGTGCGGCGTGATGATCACATTGGGCAGATCCCACAGCGGCGAGGTTTCCGGCAGCGGTTCGTCGACGAAAACGTCCAGGGCGGCGCCGGCGATTTGTTCACGCCGCATGGCCTCCACGAAATCCCGTTCGTCGACGACGCCGCCCCGGGCGAGATTGATGAAATAGGCCGACGGCTTCATCGCCTGGAAGACGGGCCGGTTGATCATGCCGCGGGACTCGTCGGTCAGCGGCGCCAGCAAGATCACGAAATCCCCTTCCGCCACCGCCGCCTCCATGTCGGTGCGCGCGTACACCCGGTCGAAATTGGCAACCTTGCGCGGTGTCCCGGAGACGCCCAGGACCCTGAGGCCGAATGCCTGACACCGGGCGGCCAGGGCATCGGCGATCAAGCCGATACCGATGATCACGGCCGTTTTGCCCTCCAGCTTGGCGGCGGTGAACCGTTGCCAGCGCTTATGGGTCTGGTTCTCGAGCATGAACGGCAGCCGCCGGACGAACGACAGCATCATGAGGAACGCCATTTCCGCCATCTGGGGACCGTGGATGCCCCGCATGGAGCTGAGAATCACCTTGCGGACATCGACCCGGTCATCGAATCCGTCGACCCCGGTTCCGAGGGCCTGAATCCACTTGAGGCCGGTGGCTTCGGCGACCAGTTCGTCGGTCATTGCCGGCCCGAACCCGATCAACACGTTTGCATCCGCAAAGGACGTCGCGGCCTTTCCCTTGACGTCTTCCACGGTTACCTCGAGCTCGGGAAACTCGGCGCGGATGAGTTCTCCATAGTCACTGGCGTTGAAGGCAGCGATGTGCACCCGGTTCATATCGGCGTCCCCCTGCATCAGCCACATTCGGAGTGTTGGCTTGACTGTCCGGTTTGGCTAGTTTGAGAAAAATGAGCATAGTCCGTTTTTTGCGGTGTGACAGGAGAGGATTTCTTTTATGCGGCTCGTTTCCTACCGGCATAACGATGCGCCCGGCGTCGGGGTCATGGTCGACGATACAGGCTTCGTCGCGCTCAACAATGCGGCGCCCGATCTTCCTTCCAACCTGCGCCGGATCGTCGCCATGGAGGACGGGCTGTCACGCGCGGCGGCGGCGGCGGACGGCAAGTCGGCCGACCTGACATTCGACGACGTCGACCTTGAGCCGGTAATCACCGATCCAAACGCCATCTGGGCGCTGGCGCTGAATTTCCGGACCCATATCGACGAAACGGGCCTGACCACGTCGCCGGACTATCCCCATATTTTTCTGCGTCACGCCAAATCCCATGTTGGACATCTGCGGCCGCTGCTGGCGCCGCCGCCGGATGTGGGTCAGGCCTTCGATTACGAGGGTGAGTTGGCGGTGATCATCGGCAAGCCCGGCCGCCACATTCCCAAGGACAGGGCGATGGACCACGTGGCGGGGTACTCGATCCACAACGAGGGCAGCGTCCGCGAATTTCAGAGCCACAACCGTCAGTTCGGTCTCGGCAAGAATTTCGAGGCGTCCGGCAGCTTCGGGCCGTGGATGATGACCCCGGATGAATTCGGCGATCCCTACGAGAAGGAGATCATCACCCGGCTCAACGGAAGGGAGCGCCAGCACGAAGGCGTCGACGGATTGATCTTCAATGTCGAGGCGCTGATCCACTACATTTCAATCGGCCACATATTGCGGCCCGGTGATGTGATCGTCACCGGTACGCCGGGCGCATTGCCGCCCGCCGACGACGATATCGAGGCACAGATCGAGAGCCATGTGGACGATGGCGGCGGCGTCAAATATGCCGGCCGGGTTCACATGAAGCCGGGGGATGTGTGCGAGGTTGAAATTACCGGCTTGGGGATTTTGCGCAACGAGGTTGAAGCGGACCTTCCCAATGCCTACCGCGCCGGCTGAGCGCCACGAATAAGAAAATACTCTTTTTCAACATTATTTTTTGGGAGAAGGCTTCAGATGATTAGAAAATTTAGTTTTGCGTCGGCTGTCGCGGGCGCCGCGATGACGGCATTGGCGGCGGCGCCGGTCGCTGCGGAGACCGCTAAAATGACGTTTTCCGCGCCGGTTCCGCCGGTCAATGCGGCGGTCCGCCTCGCCAAGAATTTCTTCATTCCGACGGTGAATAAGCGTCTCGCGGCGGGAGGCGATTTCAGGATCGAGTGGACCGAAGCATGGAGCGGCAGCCTTGCCAATTTCCGTGACACGTTCGAAGCAGTTGAAGACAACCTCGCCCAAATCGCCTTGGTCATCAACTCGTTCGAGGAGTCGAACCTGCCCCTTGAGCAAATTTCCTTCAAGGTGCCGTTCAGCACCACCAACGTGATGCTGTTGAACAAGGTCAATAAGCAGCTTCACGAACAGTTTCCAGAGATGAAAGCCGCCTGGACCAAACGGAACCAGGTTTGGCTTGGCGCGGGGGCTTCCGATTCACTCCACCTCATCACCAATTTTCCGGTCACCAAATATGAGGATCTCAAGGGTCACCGCATAGGGGCGACGGGCGCCGCATCGGCGTGGTTGAAGCCGACGGGCGCGGTCCCGGTGACGTCGTCGATGAACCAAGCGCTCAACAACATCAAGAGCGGGCTCTATGACGGCTATCCCATCTCGATCATGCTGACCATGGTGTACAAGGTGCACGAAGCGGCAAAGTACATGACCCGGGTCGGTTTCGGCTCCACCGTCGGCGTCAGCCTGACCATGAACAAGGAAACCTTCGACGGCATGCCGCCCTACGCCCGGAAAATCTTCCGTGAAACCGGCGGCCAGATGATGACCAAATATTCCGGGGTGACGATCGCGCTTGAGAAAAAGTTCTCAGGCATCATGGCCAAGCAGGGTCTCCGGATCACCGAATTCCCGGCCGAGGAACGCAAGCGGTGGGCGCACAAACTACCGAACCTGCCGAAACAATGGGCCGAGACGTGGGACAAGCGGGGTCTGCCGGCCAGCAAGGTGTTGGCGGCTTATCTCGATGCCTTGCGGGCGGGTGGCGAAACCTTTGTCAGGGACTGGGACAAGGAATAGCCGTCCGCGGTATCGCTCATGACCGATGAACCGGCGCCTCGGCCGGCGGCTTCGCCCGCCGCCTGGGGCCGCCGCCTGGGCCGATGGTTTGATGTCGTCGTAACGACCCTGAATACGCTGGGGACGGCATGGATCTTCGTCATGATGATGCTCATCGTCATCGAAGTCGGGATGCGCGCGGTTTTCAACAGCCCGGTCCGGGGCGTGCCGCTGATTATCACCATGTCGATCGTGGCGGTCGTATTCCTTCAGCTGGCCGACGCGCTGCGCGCCGGACGGCTCACCCGATCGGACGTCCTGATCGGCAAGCTTCTCAACACCCGGCCGGTTCTCGGCCATTGGATGCAGGCGGTGTTTCATTTCGCCGGCGTCGTCCTGATGGTCGTGCTGGTGCGGTTTTCCACGCCCCTGCTGGAAAAGGCCTGGCGCCTCAATACCTATGACGGCACCGAGGGGGATTTCACGTTTCCCGAGTGGCCTATCAAGGCGGTCGTGGTCGTCGGCGCGGGCGTGTGCGCCATTCAGTTTCTGCGCCTGTTCATTGCCGATCTCCGTTTCCTGGTGAGCCAAAGGGGACCTTCGGGGGAGACACCGGCATGAGTTCCGTCGATATCGGTTTGGTGTCGATCATCGGCGTCCTGGTGCTGGTTTATATCGGCGTGCATATCGGCGTTGCCCTGTCGCTGCTGTCCTTTATCGGCGTTTCATTGATCCGCGAGGACATGACCATTGCCGGGAAGCTGCTGGCACTCGCCGCGGGCGAGAGCCTGCGGCGGTTTGAATTCGGGGTCATCCCCCTGTTCGTGCTCATGGGACTGCTGGTCAGCGTCTCGGGTATCGGCAAGGACACCTATGACGTCGCCAATCATCTGTTCCAGAGGGTCAAGGCCGGGTTGGGCACGGCGACGGTCGCCGCCAATGCCGTTTTTGCGGCGGTCACCGGCTCCTCGATCGCGTCCGCGTCCGTATTCACCAAGGTCGCCGTGCCGGAGATGCTGCGGCTCGGCTACAACCCGCGATTCGCTGTTGGTGTGGTTGCTGGCTCCAGCGTTCTCGGGATGCTGATCCCACCGTCCATGCTGCTGATTTTGTTCGGCATTCTGACCGAGAGTTCAATTGGCGCCCTGTTTATTGCCGGCATTCTGCCCGGCATTCTGCTGGCCGCCGCATTTTCCATCCTCAATTGGGTGCTGGCCCACCGGTTTCCCAACTTCGTCGCGATTGGCGGGGAGGTTCAAAAAGCGGAATCGCTCATGGGGACCCGTGAACTCAGGGGCAAATTGGTCCCCATCGTCACTCTAATCGTTATTGTGCTCGGGGGTATCTGGCTCGGCTGGTACACGGCAACCGAAGCGGGCGGTATCGGTGCGTTCGCGGCCTTGTTGTTGTCGATCCGGAAACGGACACTGACCTGGGCGAATTTGTGGCAGGTGTTGAAGGAAACCGGTCACGTAACCGCGGCCATCTGCTTCTTGCTGATCTCGGCGCATCTTTATTCCAAGATGATCGTCGTGTCCGGAATCCCGGGCGTGATGGAGGGTTATATCCAATCTTCGGGCCTGGGTCCCGGCGAGCTCCTCGCGATCTACATCGTCGCCATCATTCTGCTGGGCACCATTCTGGATTCCGGGTCCATCATGCTGATTACCGTGCCGCTGGCCTTTCCCATCCTTCAAAATTTGGGCGTCGACCTCATCTGGTTCGGGATCGTCACGATCATCGCGGTCGAGATTGGACTGCTGACACCGCCGTTGGGGATTGCGTGTTTCGTCATCCACAACAACCTGCAGCGAGACGACATCACGGTCGGCGATATTTTCATTGGCGCCGCGCCCTACGCGGCGACCATGCTGATTGTCCTGCTGCTGATTATTGCGTTCCCGCAGATTCCGCTGGCACTTCTCTGATTGATGGGCCGGAGGGTCCACGTTCGAAAGCGATTTCGGTTCCGTCCGCCAAAGCGCCGGTTTGTCCGGCCTCGACATCCTCGACAGGGAGATTTCAGGAGGTGGTGCGGGCGGGGAGACTCGAACTCCCACTCTGTCACCAGAACTGGATTTTGAATCCAGCGCGTCTACCAATTCCGCCACGCCCGCGGCGACGCCGGATGATAGCCGCCGATGCGTTCGGGTCAATCGCTCAGGCGTCCAAGCGCTCGATCAATCCAATCCCATCTGGGACAGAACGGCCGATGCGATGGGACTGCCCGCCGTATGGATTTGCGCCGCCATCTCAAAATGGTTGCACTCGGCCAGAAAGCAGGTCGTGACCGCGTGCCCCGCATCGGCCAGCATTCCGGCCAGCGCCTTGCCCTGCCGTTGAAAT
>JAJECC010000019.1 GCA_022822205.1 Rhodospirillales bacterium
TTTACTGCCGTCCCGTCGCCGGGGCGGCGTTTCTTATTTGGCGGCTCGCTATGCGATTTTGTACGAACCAATTGGGGGGTACCTCCCAAAAGGGTGTCAATAAATGTCCATGAATGTCCATGAATGTCCATGTCCCCGAAACGGCGCGAATTGGCATTTTTGTATAAATGCCATTGTTTCAACGACTTACCGATATGCGCCTGGTGCATGGCTGGCGGCCGGCGGGACCTGATTCCCCTCGCCGAGCCCGTCCAAATTGCCCATTCCCGAAAATTCGGTCACAATCGGCGATGGTCGGACACGATTGGTCCGGCGAACCAGAAAAAACATCCGTCGCCGGCGATTACCCGCACAACAGGCTATTGGGAGGTTCACCATGAAGAGCAGGTTCAAATTGGCTTTGGCCGCCTTGGTTGCCGGTTCGGCGACACTCGGCTGGGCATTCGCCCCGAGCGATGCGAACGCGCAGGGCGTTTCGTTCAAGGGCAAGACGGTTTCCATCGTCGTCTTCTCACCGCCCGGCGCGCCGCCGGATCTGTGGTTCCGTCAGATCGGGCCGTACCTCTCCAAGCACCTGCCCGGCAATCCGAAAGTCCGCTATATCAACAAGGGCGGCGGCGGTTCCGTGGTCGCCGCCAACTATACCTACAATGCGCTGAAGCCCGACGGCACCAATATCGGCTCGTTCAACGCGCCGGGCGCCGCGGAATCGGTTCGCGGAAAGCGCAAGGTGCAGTTCGACACCTCGAAAATGTCGTTCATCGGCGCGCAGACCATCACCCGCATCGTCGGTTTCCGGGGGGACTCGGGCACCACGGACCTGAACAGCTTCGTCAACGCCACCAAGAAGCACCTGGTCGGTCTTCAGGCCGCCGACACGCCCTATTACGAGGCGTTCTACCGGATCATGGGGATCGATTTTCAGGTGTTCTCCGCGTACCCGCGCTTCCGGCAACGGCTGCAGGCGTTGCGGACCGGTGAAATCAACACCACACCCTTCGCCCACCTGACCTGGGTGCAGAATCTCAGCACCTACACGAAGTCGGATTTCCATGCGGTCTATCAGATGGGCTACATGGACGGCTCGGGCGAGATCGTGCCGGTTACGGTCGGCGGCATGGACAAGGTCCCGACGGGTCATTCCATCGTCAAGAAGCACAAGCCCAAAGCGGTCGGCAGCCGTGATTGGAAGATCATGACCTCGGTCGCCGCCGGTCAGGGCGTTGCCCGCGAAGTGTGGGCCCCGCCGGGCACCGACGCGAAATACGTCGCGGCCTGGCGGAAGGCGTTCGTCGCCACGGCCAACGATGCCCAGTACAAGGCCGACCATCAGAAGGCCTGGGGCGTTCCGATGAGCTGGATACCCGGCGACGTGGGCGAACCCATCGTCAAGAAGTATCTCGACATGAACCGGCCCGGCGCGTTCTAGGGCGGACCGCCGCCCACGGGCGCCCGGCGCCGCGGCGCACACCGGCAGGCGGTGTGCGCCGTCGCGCGCCGGGACGGGCATAACCGTTCATGGATGAAATACTCTTTATCGCCGGCGCCTTCGTAAACGGCTTCTACAAGGTCTTCACCTGGCCGGTGTTCCCGATGATGATGATCGGCATCGTCGCCGGCATGATCGTCGGGCTGATCCCGGGCCTGGGCGGACTGATCGCCCATATCCTGCTGATCCCCTTCGCGCTGCAGATGGACCCGCTGAACGCCTATGTGATGCTGCTCGGCGTGTACGCGGTGACCACCCAGACCGACTCCATCCCCGCCGTGCTCCTGGGCGTGCCCGGAACGGCGGCGGCGCTCGCCACATCGCTGGACGGATACCCGATGGCCAAGCGGGGCGAGGCCGGCCGGGCGCTGTGCGCCTCCTACTACGCCAGCATCCTCGGCACCTTCGTCGCCACCGCCATCTTCATCCTTTTCCTGCCGGGGCTCCGCGCGCTGGTGAACAACTTCTCGTCGCCGGAGTTCTTCATGCTGGTGATGCTCGGGCTGGTGATGGCGAGTTCGCTGTCCGGGAAGTCGGCGGCCCGCGGCCTGCTGATGGGCGGCCTCGGCCTGATGATCTCCATGATCGGCCAGGCGCCCGGCACCGGCGACACCCGCTTCGCCGGACCGTTCCTCTATTTGTGGGAGGGGATGCCGCTCATCCCGATCGTATTGGGCCTGTTCGCCGTGCCCGAGGTCGTCGATCTGGCGATCCGGAATACCACCATCGCTTCATCGCAGGTGGGCCGCAGGGTCTCCGGCCTGTGGGTCGGCTTCGTCGATTGCGCCCGGAACTGGTGGCTGGTGGTCAAGTGCAGCGTCGTCGGCGTGGTCACCGGCTTCATCCCCGGTCTCGGCGGCGCGGTGGCGGAATGGATGTCGTACGCCATCGCCGTCGCGTCGGACAAGAACCCCGACAGCTTCGGCAAGGGCAACGTGCGCGGCGTCATCGCCCCCGAAACCGGCACCGCGTCCCACAAGCCGGGCGCCATAATTCCGACCGTCGCCTTCGGCATTCCCGGCAACAACGCGATGGCGGTGCTGCTCGTCGTGTTCGTCATCATCGGTCTCCGGCCCGGGCCGGAGATGCTGGACACCCAGCTCGACCTCACCTTCACCATGGTGTCGGTGGTGATCGTCGGCAACATCGTCGCCGCCCTGCTGGCGCTCGTTCTCCAGCGCTGGCTGGTGATGCTGTGCTTCATCCGCGCCAACCTCCTGGTGCCGTTCATTCTCGCCGCCATGATCGTCGGCGCGACGTTCGCCCGGCTGTCCTTCGGCGACATCATGGTGTTCGTCGCCGCCGGCACGCTGGGCTACGTGTTCAAGCACGCCGACTGGCCGCGCGTGCCGCTGGTCATGGGGTTGATCATGGGCCGCATCGCCGAGCCGTACCTGTTCTCGACCGTCGACCGCTACAACTACGAGTGGCTCTATACCCGGCCCATCGTGGTGGTGCTGATCGTCTTCATCGGCATGGCGCTGGCGGCGCCCTATTACCGGCGCTGGCGGAACAAGGGGGCGCCCGGCGCCCGCATCGGGGGGAGCTGACAATGGCCGATCCCGAGACCGTCCGCGTTGCCCGCACCATCGACTGGATTTTGGTCGCCCTGTTCGTGGCGGCCTCGGTCCTGTTCATCTCGCTGCTTCTCGATCTGCCGCCCCGCGCGACGATCTTCCCCTGGTTCGTGTCGGTGACCATGGTCCTCGTCGCCGTGGTCTACTCCGCCGGCAATCTCCGCAACCCGGCCCGGTGGGACGACAAGCCGGCCGAGAGCGGCGACGACGACGAAACCTCCGCCGCGGCCGTCGGTATCGCGGCGCTGAAGGGACGCGGGCGGGAAATTTTCCGCATGTTCGCCGCCGTCTACATCCTTGGCGGCGCCATCATGCTGGTCGGCCATCTCGTCGCCGTTCCCCTGTTCATTCTCGCCTACGTGCTCTACCGGCGGGAGAGCTGGGTGCTCGCCCTCGGCGGCGCGGTGGTGTTTTTCGTGCTCATTCAGTTGGTGTTCATCGAGGGCATGGACATCGTCTTTCCCGAACCGATGCTGCTGCGGTGGTTCGGCGGTTAGGAGTAGCAAATGGATATCAATGGTTCCGCCCAAGCGGGCGCCAACCTGCCGGCGATCGAGGTCAATGTGTGCGAGCCCGAGCGCCGGGAGCCGGGCCTGATCGTTTTTCCGGTCAACAAGGCGACCGCCGAGAGGCCGATGCCCCATGACGGCGTTCTGATCGGGATCGGCCGGTCGGGCGAGGCGGCGTGGCGTGTGGAGACGGGAACCGGCGTCGGCGGGATCTGGCGTACGCGCCGGAACACGATCCTGATCACCTCCCGCGGCCGGATCCTCGAATTGGACATGAGCGGCAATACGGTCGGCGCCTGGACCAGCCGCTCGCTGGACGGCGCGCCCGGCGAGGCCGAGGGGATTCCCCTGGATGTGGGCGTCGTCCACCATTCGACCATCGAGCTGCCGTCGGGCAATTTGCTTTCGCTGGGCACCGGCCTTGCCCGTGTGGACGCCTATCCGACCAGCGAGACCGATCCCGATGCGCCGCGGGCGCCCGCCGACGTCAAGGAAGACGTCATTGTCGAGTTCACCCGCGCCGGCGACATCGTCCGGCGCCACAATCTCGGCGACATTCTGGATACCGGCCGCATCGGCTACTACTCGGTGGTCAGCGGCGAGTTGGGTCCGACGCCCGGGGGCGATCTGGACTGGAGCCATTCCAACGGCCTCTTTTACGACCCGTCGGACGACAGCTACCTGATCTCCATCCGCCATCAGGACGCCATCGCGAAGATCGGCCTCGCGGACGGCGAGCTGAAATGGATATTGGGCGATCCGGCGGGCTGGTCGGCGCCCTGGTCCGGCAAGCTGCTCAAACCCGCCTCGGAGATCGAGTGGCAGTATCACCAGCATGACCCGTCCCTTACCTCGGACGGCCGCGTGCTGTGTTTCGACAACGGGAACTGCCGGGCGGTGCCGTACGCGCCCCGCCGCAAGCCGCACGAGACCTACAGCCGGGCCGTGGCGTTCGAGATCGACGAGAGCGCCGGCACCGTATCCGAAGCATGGTCGTTCGCGGGACCGCCGGGTGAAACGATTTATTCGAGTTCGCAGGGCGGCGCGGTCGAGTTGCCGGAGACCGGCAACATCTTCTGTAATTTCTCCTGCATCCGGACGGACAGCGACGGCAATCCCGCGGAAGACAATCTCGACAGCCGGCGGCACATCAGGCTGTTCGAGGTTACCCGCGACGCCGACCCGGAAATCGTCCTGGATATCACCATTCCGGTGAACCGGGAGACCGGCACGTCCTATTCGTCCTTCCGGTCGATCCACATTCCGGAGCCGCCCGCTTAAGTCTTCAGGGCCGATTTCCGTTCGGTGCGTGCTTTTCAACCCCGCCAAGCCTTTGTAAAACAACCGCGGAAGGGAAGCGGTGCCGGTGTGCCGGCTGGTCTTCAAAACCAGTGAAGGCTGTAAGACAGTCTTAGTGGGTTCGACTCCCACTCTCTTCCGCCAATTCCTCAAGCCCGGGGGGCGCATGGAAACCGGAACCGACAAGAT
>JAJECC010000105.1 GCA_022822205.1 Rhodospirillales bacterium
GGACGGCCTGTGGGATATCGAAGGCCGGATCACCGACACCAAGAGCTACAGCTTCGAAAACCAGGACCGGGGACTTGTCGCGTCGGGCGTGCCGGTCCACGACATGCACGTCCGGATGACCCTGACGCCGGACCTGGACGTGGTCGAGGCGGAAGCGGCCACCGAAGCCTCGCCGTTCAACGTCTGCCCCGCCATCACCGGCCGGGTCGCCGAACTCAAGGGCCTCAAGGTGGCCCGCGGCTGGACCGACTCGGTGCGCAAGGTGCTGGGCAAGACACTGGGCTGCACCCACATCACCCATCTTCTGATCGGGCCGATGGCCGCCACCGCCTACCAGACCATCATCCCCTACAGGAACCGGAACGTGGGAAAATCCGTGCCGAAGGTGAGGCCGGACGTGCTCGATACCTGCCACGCGCTGGCAAGCGACGGCGAGGTGGTGCGCGAGCGCTGGCCCCAGTTCTATACCGGCGACGGCATCGCCGACGAACCGGTCTCCGATACGGACGCGGTCTCCTCCTAGCCCAAGACCGCCGCCGGCAACCATGATTGCCCCCTCACCCAGCTTCGGCTAGGGCGGGCTCCCGCCTCGCCAAGCCTTCGCATCCCTCTCCCTCCAGGGGAGAAGGAACGGTGCGCCGTTATTGCTCCCTCCCCCTTGACGGGGGAGGGTTGGGGTGGGGGTGATTCAGCCCTCCTCTTCCGACACCTCTATCCGAGCACTTCATTCAGCCTGGGATCGTCCCTGGCGTACTTGCGGGCGCGGAAGATGCGGTTCGAGTGCCCCATCTGCGGATCGGCGAAGTAGAAGGGCGAGATGTATTCCCACACGATGTCGCCGCCCGGCGTCACCTCGAACAGGCGCCCGTGCAGGCCCTCGTCGATGAACGTATTGCCGTTGGGCAGCCGCTCGGCGGCCGAAATCCTGGCCGAGAAGAACGTCGAGGTCGGGTCGCCCTTGTACGTCCAGACGATTTCCCGGCTGTCGGGGTCGATTTCCAGGATACGGGAAAACTCCGGCCGGGTCTGTTCCGAGCCGTTGGCGAAGATCAGGATATTGCCGTTGTCCAGCCGATGGGGATCGTGCTGCCCGCCCCACGTCCAATCCTGCATTTCCCAGTCGATGCCGCCGGTTTCGCGGTTCACCAGGATGACAAGGCTCAACGACCGGAAGCTGACCAGGATGTTGCCGTCCGCCTGCACGTGACACGCGTTGGCATGGGCGAACTCGTGGCGGTTGTGATTGTCCCTGAGCGGGTACTTGTCGTAGGGAAAGTGATCCTGCAGCCGCCATTCCCAGACCTGGTTGCCGTCCCGGTCCACCTCGCGGATAACGTCCTCGTAGACGCCGCCGTCATCATGGTCGCTGTCCGGCAATCCGCCCTTCACCCGCTTGGCGTCCCCGGTCGGGGTCAGTTCCCACGCCAGATACAGCACGTTGCCGGACGCGGTCGGATTGAAGTCGTGATGCTGAAAGGGATCGGTAAATTCCCAAACGATGGACCCCTCCTTGTCCAGCTCCAGAATTCGCCCGCCTCTGGCCGAGAGTTTCGGACTGTCCGGAGTCTGGCAGGTAACCAGGATATTTCCGTTGTCGAGAAACTGGGCGTAATTCCCGAGTTTGCCCGGCAGTTGCCATTGGTGAACGATGGCGCCGGTTTCGTCGAGCAGGTAGCTGTTTCGGCCGTTGGCCGGTGAAAACAGCACGTAGCCCGGCAGGGCGTCACCCTTCCTGTATTCCGTAACCCCGTGCGCCAATGGCCTCATGATCGTCCTCCCTGGTCGTCGCCTGATCGTCATTTGGGTCCGAGACCTAAGCACCGGACCTCCCGAACCTCAAGCCAGATTGTCCCCCCGCCCCAACCCTCCCCCGTCGAGGGGGAGGGAGCAATAAAGGCGCGCCGTTACCCGCCGCCGCTCCTCACTCCCCCGGCGCCTCGCCGGGCGACCGGGCCGTGACGCTCAGGGCGTGCACCGGGCCGGCGAGCTCGTCCCCGAGGACTTCGTAGACCGCGCGCTGACGGGCGACCCGGTTCTGTCCCTCGAACCCGTCCGCGACGATGGTCACCTTGAAATGGCTTTCTCCTTCGCCGCCCGGATTGCCGGCGTGGCCGGCATGCAGATGGGATTCGTCGACGATCTCCAGCGCGCTCGGCTTGAACGCGGCCTCGAGTTTCGACCGGATGGCGTCGGCGACGGACATGGAGCTTATGTCGCAAATGCCGCGGCCGGGGGCAAGCCGGACATTGCAGGCCCGCGCGAAATGGAGCCCGGCCTTGATCGGTTGGAATTTAAAAATCATAGTGCCCGAAGGGAATACAGGAGTGCCCGGAGGAAAAACGAGAGAGCCAGCATGACGGCGCGACGCACCAAATACCAAGGCGACCCGGAGGCGGCGGCGGTTCACGCCTGCGCCTGGCCGGGCTGCGGCGCGCCCGCCGGATACAAGGCGCCGCGGTCGAAGGAGGAACTCCGGGACTATATCTGGTTCTGCCTCGACCACGTCCGCGAATACAACAAGTCGTGGAATTTTTACGAGGGCATGGACGATGCCGAGGTCGAGGCGGCGGTGCGCTCGGACACCACCTGGAACCGCCCGAGCTGGCCCCTCGGGGACACCGGACGCGAATTTCCGCAGGCCGGGGCGGGGCCTGAGAAAAACGGTTACAAACCGGGCGATTTTGCTAATATGCGCGACCCTTTCGGCCTGTTTGACGATCAGGCTGTCAACTGGTCACCGTCCAGCGAGGTGGTTAACGGCCGGGTATTGACCGAGCCCGAGCGAAGAGCCCTTCGCGTCCTGGGCCTCGATTTCCCGCTTGAAGAGCGGGACGTGAAGGCCCGCTACAAGGAGCTGGTCAAGCGTTACCACCCCGACGCCAACGGCGGCGACAGAGGCGCGGAAGAGAAGTTTAAACAGATTACCGGGGCCTATGAGACAGTCCTCACCTGTCTCGCCGGATAACGCCCCCGAGGAAACCGGAAAGAACAATGGCAACGACACACGACCACGCCGATTTTCCCCTGGCCGAACCGGATATCAAGGTCTCGGTCAATCAGGTGTTCGGCCTCGAAAGCGATATGGAAGTCCCCGCCTTCTCGGAGGACTGCGAGTATGTGCCCACCCTCGACGAATCCTACCGCTTCGACAAGGAAACCACCCTCGCCATCCTCGCCGGCCTGGCCCACAACCGCCGGGTCATGATCCAGGGCTATCACGGGACCGGCAAGTCGACCCATATCGAGCAGGTCGCGGCGCGGCTCAACTGGCCGTGCGTGCGGGTGAACCTGGACAGCCATATCAGCCGGATCGACCTCGTCGGCAAGGACGCCATCGTCCTCAAGGACGGCCAGCAGGTGACCGAGTTCAAGGAAGGCATCCTGCCCTGGAGCCTGCAGAACCCGGTGGCGCTGGTGTTCGACGAATACGACGCGGGCCGCCCGGATGTGATGTTCGTCATCCAGCGGGTGCTCGAGGTCGAAGGCAAGCTGACGCTGCTGGATCAGTCCGCGGTGATCAAGCCCCACCCCTATTTCCGCCTGTTCTCGACCGCCAACACGGTTGGATTAGGCGATACCACGGGGCTCTATCACGGCACCCAGCAGATCAACCAGGGCCAGATGGACCGCTGGAACATCGTCACCACGCTCAACTACCTGGAGCACGATGCCGAGACCGAGATCGTGCTCGCCAAGGTGCCGGCCTATTCCTCCAAGGAAGGCCGGGACACGGTGAGCAGGATGGTGGAGCTCGCCGATCTCACCCGGACGGGGTTCGTCAACGGCGATATTTCGACCGTGATGTCGCCCAGGACGGTGATCATCTGGGGCGAGAACGCGCAAATCTTCGGCGATCTCGGCTTCGCCTTCCGGCTCACCTTCCTCAACAAGTGCGACGAGATCGAGCGGCCGGTGATCGCCGAGTATTACCAGCGCTGTTTCGGCGAGGAACTGCCGGAAAGCGCCGCCAACGTCACCATGTCGTGAGGCCGCGGGCTCGCGGGTAAATCCAATGGCAGTGGATCCGGAAGGCCAGGATCTGATCAAGCGGGTCACCGAAGCGGCCCTGAAGGCGGTCTCCAGCCGGGACGATGTCAACGTCTCGTTCGCGCCGGGCGCCCACGGCCTGACCATCGGGCCGGACGGCGGCAATGCCCGCCTGCCGGCCCCGGCCCGTCAGTTCAGCCGCGAGGATTTGTGCGCGCTCCGCGGCGAGGCGGACGCGGCGGCGCTGCGCCTGCGCTATCACGACGAGGCGCTCTACCGGAAACAGGCGCCCTCGACCCTCGGCGGCGCGGCCGTGTTCGACAGCGCCGAGCAGGCGCGGGTCGAAGCGCTCGGCTGCCGAAACATGACCGGGGTCGCCCGGAACATCCGCGAATACCGGGACGCCGATTGCCGCCAGAAGGGCTATCACCAGGTGGTCGACAAGGACATTGCGCAACTCGCCGACGCGGTCGGGCTTCTGGTTCGCGAAAAAGTCACCGGCGAACCGACGCCCGCCTCCGGCCAGCCGCTGATGGAGCAGTGGCGGGACTGGGTCGAGGACAAGATCGGCGCCGAGCTTCGCGAATTGCCCCGATGCGTTCACGACCAGGAGCAATTCGGCGAGAACCTCCGCGATATCCTGGAGATTCTCGATCTGGCGCCCGAATCGGATGCGGATTCCGAGAGCCAGGACAACACCTCCGACGAACAGGATCAGGACGCCCAGGACCAGGACGAGCAGGACAACGCCGATTCCCAGTCCGACGACGGCGCGGACGATTCCGATTCCATGGAGATGGACGCGGATTCCATGGAGTCCGATTCCGACGAGGACATGGAAACCCTGATGGATCCCTCCGAGCTCGAGGAAGATCCGAACGTCAGCATGCGGGGCCGGCCCATGCGGCCCGAATTCTCCGAGGACGCGCTGCCGGCCTATACGGCGTTCGCCACCGAGTTCGATGAAGTGACCCCGGCGGAAGCCTTGTGCGAGCCCGAGGAACTGGGGCGGCTCCGGGCTCAGCTCGACCAGCAGCTGGTGCACATGCAGGGCGTGGTGGCGCGGCTCGCCAACCGTCTGCAGCGCCGCCTGATGGCTCAGCAGCAGCGCTGGTGGGAATTCGATCTCGACGAGGGCCTGCTGGACGCCAGCCGGCTTCACCGGGTGATCGTCGACCCCCGCCACGCGCTTTCCTACAAGGTCGAGAAGGAGGCCGACTTCCGGGATACGGTGGTCACCCTGCTGATCGACAATTCGGGCTCCATGCGGGGCCGCCCCATTTCGGTGGCCGCCATGAGCGCCGATATCATCGCCCGGACGCTGGAACGCTGCGCGGTGAAGGTCGAGGTCCTGGGCTTTACCACCCGCGCCTGGAAAGGCGGCCAGGCGCGCGAGAAGTGGGTCGCCGAGGGCAAGCCGGCGGCGCCCGGCCGGCTGAACGATCTCCGGCACATCATCTACAAGGCGGCGGACGCGCCGTGGCGGCGGGCCCGGCGCAATCTCGGCCTGATGCTGCGGGAAGGTCTGCTGAAGGAGAATATCGACGGCGAGGCCCTGCTTTGGGCCCACAACCGGCTGATCGTCCGGCCCGAGCAGCGGCGCATCCTGATGGTGATCTCCGACGGCGCGCCCGTCGACGACGCCACCCTCTCGGTCAATCCGGGCAACTATCTGGAGAAGCATCTTCGGACGGTGATCGACTATATCGAACGCCGCTCGCCGGTGGAGCTCACCGCCATCGGCATCGGCCATGACGTCACCCGCTATTACCGCCGGGCGGTGACGATCAACGACGCCGAGGAATTGGGCGGCACCATGATGCAGAACCTGGCCGAGCTGTTCGAGGAGGAGACCTCGGCGCCCCCGCGCGCGCTGGTGCATTAGACTCCTCGCCGGGCAACCCAGCCAACCCAAACAAAAAGGCCCGCTTTCGAGCGGGCCTTTCGCAACTTTATGAATACCCGGCGCCTAGGCGGCGGCCTGGTCCTGGGCCTTCTTCAGCCGGCGCTTGAGCTTGCGGCCCTCGGGCGCCAGCTTGGAGGCCGGCGTCCCGGCGAGAAACGCATCGAGGCCGCCCTTGGCGGCGATGGTGCGCAGCGCCGAGGTCGAAATCTTCAGCGACACCGGACCCAGCACGTCCGAATGGACGGTGGTCTTCTGGACGTTGGGCAGAAACCGCCGGCGCGTCTTGTTGTGCGCGTGGCTCACGTTGTTGCCGCTCTGGACGCCCTTGCCGGTCAGTTCACATCGGCGCGCCATTGTCTTCTCCTCGTCATCCCGCCCGGGCGGCGGGGCCAAAACCAGCGGCGGACGCCCGTAGCGCCCGCGAGGCCGGTGTTTTAAGGCTCGAAACGCCCATGGTCAAGCCCGTGATCGGGCCCTGAGGTTTTGGTCCGGCCGACGACCTACTTTTTGCCGAACTGGTAGATGAACTGCGCGATTTCGCCTTCGAGCGGAAACGACAACATGCCCATGACCTCGTAGCCGAGCAGCCACGGCGTGACATAGAACCGGATCATGAAGAAGAACCACGCGACATAGAGCGGAACGAATATCGGGATCAGAAATCCGGGCGTGATGGGGGAGAACAGCCGCAACAGCGGATTCGTCGAGTTCACGAAAAACCGCATGAAGAAGAACGATGAGTTCTCGGGCAGGAACAGCGACATGCCGGCCCGGCCGACGAGCGTCCACATGACGACGCCCATGATATAGTCGATGACGATGACCCAGAGGGGGAAGGCCTCAACCACGCCCGGTCTCCCAGCTTCCTGATTGACGCATCCTAAAAATAGTTCGGGGCGAAGCCAAGCTCCGCCCCGAACCTCGTCAATGTTGGACGACTAGTGGTCCGATGAGAGGACGGTTGCCCCCTTCGGAATCCGCATTTCGTCGACCATTTTCTGGGTTTCCTCGTCCGGCTCCTTGGTCATCTGCGTGACGATCACCATCGCCACGAGGCTGACCGCCATACCGACGATGCCGAAGCGGAGATGATCGAGGCCGATGAACTCGGCGCCGCCCATGAACCGTACCCAGATCAGGTAGGCGGTTCCGGCGACGAAGCCGCAGATCATGCCGGCGATGGCGCCCTCGCGATTGGCTCTCTTCCACCATATGCCCAGAACGAGCGGGAAGAAGAGACCCGAAGCCGCGAAGTTGAACGCCCACGCCACGGCGCCGAGAATGCCGGTCAGCTTGAAGCTGGCCACAAACGCGCCGGCCGCGCCGATCGCTATCAACAAGACCCGGGCCGCAATCAGACGCTTCCTGGTGTCCGCGCTGGGATCGATGATCTTGTAATACAGATCATGCGACAGGGCGTTGGCGATGGCGAGCAGCAGACCGTCCGCCGTCGACATGGCCGCCGCCATGCCGCCCGCGGCGACCAGACCGGAGATCACGAATGGCAGGCCGGCGATTTCCGGCGTTGCCAGCACGACGATATCGCCGCGCATGAAGAATTCGTTGATCTGCAGTATGCCGTCCCCGTTGCTGTCGGAAATCTTCAGCATGCCGACGTTGCTCCACTTCTGAATCCAGTCGAGCGAGGCAACTTCGGAGAATGATTTCCCGATGATGCCCGTCGCCAGATTGGGATCCAGAACCTGAAGCTTGGTGAAGGTCGCCAAGGCCGGCGCCGTGAAGTACAGCAGGAAGATGAACAGCAGCGACCATGCCACGGACGTCCGCGCCGCCCGCACCGAAGGTGTGGTGAAGTAGCGCATCAGAATATGCGGCAAGGACGCCGTACCCGCCATCATCATGAAGGCGAGGGTGACGAACTTCCAATTGGCCAGGGCGCTGGCGCCGGCCGTCGCGTGCTCGATGGTCAAAGCCCGAACACCCGCAAAGGCCTCGGTGGGCTTCATCTCGCCGACCTTGTGCAACGCTTCCAGCTCGGCCAACCGGCCGATCGCGTCGCCGTAGGCGAACTGCGGGATTAGGCCGAACTCCTGCTTGCTGGACATCCAGAACACCGGCACCAGATAGGCGATGATCAGCACGATGTACTGCGCCACCTGGGTCCAGGTCACCGCCCGCATGCCGCCGAGCATCGAGCACAGCAGAATGCCGAGGAGACCGAACCAGACGCCGACCTCGAACGGAATCTGCAGCGCCCGCGCCGCGATGGTGCCGGTCGCGTTGATCTGCGCCGTCACGTAGGTGAAGGACGCGACCACCAGGACGATCACCGCGCACAAGCGGGCCAGATCGCCGCCATACCGGGTTCCGATGTAGTCCGGCACCGTGTAGCAGCCGAACTTCCGGAGATAGGGCGCCATCAGCGAGGCCACCAGCACGTAGCCGCCGGTCCAGCCGACAACGAAGGCGAGATAGCCGTGACCGCCGAAATAGATGCCGCCGGCCATCGCGACGAAGGAAGCGCCGGACATCCAGTCCGCCGCCGTCGCCATGCCGTTGAACACCGCCGGAACCTGCCGGCCGGCGACGTAGTAGGCGTCGACCTGCATCGTCCGCGACAGCCATCCGATGGCGGCGTAGATTACAACGGTGAAGAGAACGAACAAAATACCGATCGTCTCTGCGTCGACGCCGACCTGTTCCAGGATCGCCATCAACAGGATGAAGACAACAAACCCACCGGTATAAAGACCGTAGATTTTGGGCAGGTTGTCGATGAAGTTACCTTTCATGGTGTCTCTCCTCTCAACCCGCCGTTAGGCGTCTTCCTCGGCCACGCCGAACTCTTCGTCGATCGAATTTTGCCGGGAAGCCAACCAGAAGATCAGCACGACAAACACGATCAGTGATCCCTGCGCCGCCATGTAGAAGCCGAGCGGGAACCCGAAGAACGAAAATGCATTGAGATCGCTGGCGAACCAATGCACCACGAAAGAGAAGATGAACCATAAGACCAGGACCGTAATGGTCAGGTTCTTGGTTTTTGCCCAGTGCGCGGCACGCACTTCAGGCGACACGTCAGTCATCTGTGATGCTCCCAATCCGAGTTAGCCACATGCACGCGACATCCCCTTCTGGTCCGCCACGCTCTCGTTCATTCCTGCCAACTTACTGGCCCGATCATTCTGATCCGGCCGATGCAATGCTCTTCCCAGGAATTTATTGTTGGGTTATTGACGGCAGTACCGTAGGAGGTACCCCCTTTATTTACTGTTAACGACGCTACCCCATTTTCATGCGAACACAAAATAAAATGTTGAAAGACCTCCGCGACGGGGTCAAAGAAGCTATATTTTTCATATGGTTAGCCCTTCGCGCCCTCAAGTTCTGGCGGCAGGAACCACCCATATTGACGCCGGCGGATTTGGCGGGATTCGTTGAAACCCGGGCCAAGTACGTCGCCCAGCGAACCCTGTTCGGCTACGTCAAGACCCGGGCCGGCACCCGCTACACCTCGCTCTTCGAGGATGAGATTTTCGTCGCCTCGGTGGACGCGGCGAAGTGGGAGATCTACCTCGCCTGCCTCGCCGACCTGGCGATCTACGCCGCCGCCGCCATCGGCCGGACGGGCGCCTTCGGCAAGCCGGTCCTCGACGGCCTCGCCCGGGACTGCTTCCTCGCCGGACTGGTGGTCGACGAACTGCCCGACCGCCGCGCCGAAGGGTTCGGCCAGGATCGGGACGCCTTCGACCGGCGTCTCGCCGAAACCCGGTGGGCCGAGATCCCCGAGGGCGAGGCGGTGTTCGAGAACAGCCTCAAGGCGCTGGTTCACTGGGCGCCGGTCGCCGACGAACTGAAGCAGTACGACGTCGTGCCGGTACGCAACTCCATGCGCTTCCAGTGGAAGACGGTGCGCGATCAGCTCAAGAGCCTGCTCGACGCCGACGCCGTCGCGGCCGGCCTCCCGGACTGATCCCCGCGCCCGCGCCGGCGGGCCGTGGCCTGCGAGCCATAAAATGATTGCGTCATGGCCGGGCCCCGACCCGGCCTTCAGTCGGCCGAAGCCGACTTTCGGACGGCGTAGGCCGGCCATCCACGTGCATCGCCAGCCGCCAGGCGTGGATGCCCGGATCAAGTCCGGGCATGACGACGTGCGGGTGAGTGAGAGAGAGCGCAAAAAAAGAGAACCCTCCCATTGAGTACGTACCCTGGCGTTTATGCCGTTCCGCTCAGTGCTTGTAGAGACCCATCAGGGTCGCCTTGGCCACGTGGTTGAAGTTGAGCTGGAAGCCCATCACCGCGCACGGCGTCTCCCCGGTCACCGGCAGCGCCTCCTCGCTCA
>JAJECC010000159.1 GCA_022822205.1 Rhodospirillales bacterium
TTTCGGGGACATGGACATTCATGGACATTCATGGACATTTATTGACACCCTTTTGGGAGGTACCCCCCAATTGGTTCGTACAAAATCGCATAGCGAGCCGCCAAATAAGAAACGCCGCCCCGGCGACGGGACGGCAGTAAACTATACATTTAGCCCGAATGCGCGTGGGGGCAAGGGGGAAAACACAAGCCGTCATGCCCGGACTTGATCCGGGCATCCACGGGAAACCGGCGGGAGACCGCTCCAGGTCCGTGGATGGCCGGGTCGGGGCCCGGCCATGACGCTTTGGGGTGAGGGCGGTGCACCTCACTGTCTCACCGTCTCTGTGGTTCAGGAACTGGAAACGTGGATACCCCGGACTTGCGCCGGGACAAGGGGGGAATTGGGCTCCAGGTCAAACCCGTCATGCCCGGACTTGATCCGGGCATCCACGGGAAACCGGCGGGAGACCGCTCCAGGTCCGTGGATGGCCGGGTCGGGGCCCGGCCATGACGTAATCGTTTTATATCGTCATGCCCCGACTTGTTCGGGGCATCCACGCCCCGGCCGCTAGACGTCATCGTAGAACATCAGGATGTAGCGCCAGGGGCTGCGTTCCGTGGTCTTGTCGATAACCGCTTCGATCAGCGCCGGCTCGTCCTTCTCCAGCGCGGCGGCGAGCACCGGCCTGAGCTCCTCCGGCGAGGTCACCCGGTGTCCGGCGACGCCGCAGCTCTCCGCCAGCGCGGGGAAGTCCGGGTTCTGGAATTCCGTGGCGATGGTCCGGCCCTTGTAGAACTTCCGCAGGTCGCGGCGCACGTTGCCGAAGGTCGAGTTGTTGAACAGCACGGTGACGACGCCCAGACCGTATTGGGCCGCGGTCGACAGTTCCTGCACCCCGAACATGAACCCGCCGTCCCCGATGATGGAGACCACCGGCTTGTCCGGGTGCGCCGCCTTGACGCCGAGCGCGGTCGGAAAGCCGAATCCCAGCGTGCCCTGGAATCCGCAGGACACATAGGTGCGGGGCTCCAATACGGGATAGGCGAAGTTGGACGTGAACCCCGTCTGGCAAAGCTCCTCGACGAAAAAACCGTCGCGCGGCAGCACGTCGCGGATGACGTCCAGGTACTGCTTATGGGGCTTGACCCAATCCGCCTTTTCCTCGGCCCAGGCCTTCGAATTCCGGATCCGCTCGATTGCGCCGTCCGGCGGCGTGCGCCTGCCCTTGACCGCGCCCAACAGCGCGGCCGCGCCGTCCCGGGAATCCGCGACCAGCGGGACATGCGGCCTAAGCCGCTCCATCTCCCTGGGATCGATATCCACCCGGATGAGATGCGGCGGCGCGAGCGGTTCGGACTGTTCCTTGAACATGTCCACCGACCAGCGCATGTACGGCATCTCCAAGCGGGTGCCGATTCCCAGCAGCACATCGCACTCGCGCCACAGATCGTGTCCGGCGAGGCTCGACACGCCCAGTTCATGATCTTCGGAAACCACCCCGCGGCCGCCCCGAAACGCGGTGACCGGGGCCTTCAGTTCCTCGGCGAGCGCGAGAACCTCACCGGCCGCGTGCTGCGCCCCGCTGCCGACAAAGATCATCGGCCGCTCCGCGGCGACGAGCATATCCGCCGCCCTCTTCAAGTCCGCCTTGCCGATTTCCGGGTGCGGATCCAAATCGGCGGGCGGCAGGAGGCCGACCATCCCGGACGTGGCCAGATCGTCCCAGCACATTTCCACCGAGACCGGGCCGGGCCGGCCGGAGGTCGCGACCCGCACCGCCTCGTTGACGATTTCCGGCGCATCCGCCGGGTTGTCGATCCGCACCGCCCATTTGATGAGCGAGTTCAGGGTGGCTAGCTGATCCGGGATTTCGTGGAGCGCCCCCCTCCCCTTGCCCAAATAGTCGCGCGGCACCTGGGACGTGACGCAAAGCACCGGCTGGCTGGCGCCCCACGCCGTCGACAGGGCCGCGGCGGTGTTCAGGACCCCCGGTCCCGGCACCACCGAATAAACGCCGAGGCGGCCCGTGGCCTTGGCGTAGCCGAACGCCATGTAGGCCGCCGCCTGTTCGTGCCGGGTGCCGATGGTGCGGATGCTGCTTTTCGCCCGGTCCAGGGCATCGAAGATGGGATAGGTCTGGGCGCCGGGAATGCCGAAAACCGTATCGACCCCGTTGGCAACCAACGTTTGAACGATCGCCTCCCCGGCGCTCATCAGCCGGGTTTCGAGGTTCTTCAACACGGGCGGCCCCTATCTCAAACGATTAAACCGAAATATATTTAACATGTTAAATATATGGCCGCAACACGCAAAAGCGGGGTGAGAGGGAGTGGGGCTGAAGCATAAAATAATCTCGTCATGTAAGGTCAATTCGCTCCGAATTGACCGAGCCGGGCCCCGACCCGGCCTTCAGTCGGCCGAAGCCGACTTTCGGACGGCGTAGGCCGGCCATCCATGTGCGCCGCGTCTCCCAAGACGTGGATGCCCGGATCAAGTCCGGGCATGACGATTACATAACAATGATTGCGTCATGGC
>JAJECC010000077.1 GCA_022822205.1 Rhodospirillales bacterium
CGCCGGGCCGTAAGGGCCAGGCGCGCCCGAAAACCGCAAAACCCTCCGCAATCCCGCCCGCAAACGTCGGAGCCAACCCCCCGGCCGGCGCCAAAACAGCCCCAATACACCCCAACCCCCGACACAAACCCCTCCTTGCGACTTTCGCAGAGGAATCCGTCAAGGGGGAGGGGGAAAGCTTGAAACCCAACGCCGCAAAATGGCGAAATTGAATTGACGGCCAAAAAGCGATACGTAGGTCACGCCGAAACGTATTCGCAAATTCCGCCCGGCGGACTTGGAGGCTGAAACATGGCGCTCGTTTTTGGTGAACCGGAAGCATCGGCGGGGGGCCTGTCCGTATGAGCCTGCGCGTCAAGGTCTGGGGCTGCCGGGGCAGCATTGCGTGCCCCCATCCGACCCATATGCGTTACGGCGGCAATACGACCAGCCTCGAAGTCGATGCGGGCGGCACCAAAATTCTTCTGGATTGCGGGACCGGTATTCGCTCCCTCGGAAAGGAGCTGCTCCGCTCGGAGCTCAAGGACTGCCACATATTTCTCACCCACACCCATTGGGACCACATCAACGGCTTCCCGTTTTTCGCGCCGGCGTTCGATCCGTCGCGGACGTTCGACATCAAGGCCGGGCACCTCTTCGACCGCGGGGGCATCAAGAGCGTCTTTCAGGCGCAGATGGACAACCCCGTGTTCCCGGTTCCCCTGGAGGCCATGCGGGCGAATTTGAACTTCGACGATTTCGCCGCCGGCGACAGCTTCACGGTGGGCGCCGGATCGGATGTCACGATCAGGACGGCGCCGCTCAATCACCCCAACGAGGCGACCGGGTACCGGATCGAGTATGAGGGAAAGTCCTTCTGCCTGATTACGGACACCGAGCACGTACCCGGCGAGCACGACGAAAATATCCTCGGCCTCATCGATGGCGCGGATCTGGTGATGTACGATTCCACCTACACCGAAGAGGAGTTCCCCGCGCGCGTCGGATGGGGCCATTCGACCTGGAACGAGGGCGTCGCATTGTGCAGGGAGGCGAACGTAAAGCGGCTCGGCATTTTCCACCATGACCCGGATCACGACGACGACTTCATGGACCGTTTGGCCGAGGACGCCCGCAGCGAGTGGGAGCATGCCTTCGTGGTTCGCGAGCTGATGGAGGTCGAACTCGGCTAACGGCTTCCAGCCGCTAGAATCTCGAAGTAACCTGTCCTACACTCGGTTTGACAGTATGGCTGACGGGGGAGGTGCCAATGCATGTATCGGCGATCTTAAGGGACAAGGGTGATCGCATGATTACCATCGAGCCCGAGCTCAGCGTTTCGGATGCCGTCAAGGTGCTCGCACAAGAAAGAATCGGCGCCGTTCTGGTGGTCTCCGGCGACGGTGAACTGGCCGGTATCCTGTCCGAGCGGGACATCGTCCGGGGCCTGTCTTCGATCGGCGTCGGCCTGATGGGCCGGAGGGTCGAGGAACTGATGACCAAGGCCGTGGTCACCTGTTCGCCCGGCGATGAAATAGACCAACTCATGAGCGATATGACATCGCACCGGATTCGCCATCTTCCCGTCATCGATGACGGGAAGCTCAGCGGCGTCATCAGTATCGGGGACGTGGTCAAGTTCCGCCTGGATGAGCTCGAATCCGAAAGTTCGATGCTCCGGGAGTACATCGAACACGGATAGCGGCTTGCGAGTTGATCGGGCCGGGACGGATGAATATATAGGCCGGTCTTCCAAAGCGCTCAGGGGAAAGTTCCGGCATGAAAGTCGCCATAGAATATTGCGTTCAATGAAACTACGAACCCCGGGCGCTCCGTGTGAGCGACGATTTGAAGCGGCGGTTCGGGGCCGATGTCGAGCTGGTCCAGGGCGGCGGCGGCGTCTTTGAGATTTCCGTCGACGGCCGGCTGGTTTTCTCCAAGAAGGAATTGGGCCGCTTTCCGACCGAGGACGACATCGCCGGTCTTGGGAGCGCTTGGGGAGCGCTTGAGGCGTGACCGCCGACAGGCGGCCGGCTTCCGCGGCCGCGGAAGCCCGGCGGAGACGGAACGGCTTTTTCGCCAAATGGGACGGGTTTCTCGTCCGCATGCTGCGGCACGCCCATTATGTCGGCCGCCGCCGGCTGAGGCCCGGCCTGAGGACCGTCGCCGGCATCGGCCTGATGGCCGGCGGCGTCTTCGGGTTTCTCCCCGTCCTCGGCTTCTGGATGTTCCCCCTCGGCCTGTTCCTGGTGATCTTGGATATCCCCGGCACGCAGCGGGCGCTGACCCGCTGGCTCTACCGGCAGCGCGACCGGCATCGCTGACGCGAACCCGCCGTGCGGGTTTACTCCGCCGTATATGGCTCCGCCGGTTCGGTGAGGCCCTGCGCGTGGATCTCCGGCGTTTCCTTCAGCCGGTCGGCGATCCACAGCTTGATGAGCGACTGCCGGGGGACGCCCAGCACGCGGGCCTGCCGGTCCAGGGCCGCGACGACCCATGCCGGGAAATCGACATTGACCCGCTTCGTCTCGACATTCACGCGCCGGGCTTGCGGCCAATCCACATGGGCGTCGATGTCCTCTCCGTCGTCGAACGCCTTGTCGAACTCATGGGCTTTCATCATAGCGCTTCACCTCCTTTCCGGTGGCGCGGCGGACGGAAATAATCCGAATCCGCTCGCCGCGATGCGTGCAAACCGCCGTCCAATGGCGCCTCCCGATCTTGCCGATCACGATGAAACGCGGCTCATCGGTGATGCGGGCCGGGGCTTCAAGCAACATGGAGTCGCTCCACAGCGCCTGCGCCTCGTTGAAGTCGATACCGTGCTTGATCCTGTTGGATGCGCTCTTGTTCGGGTCGAATTCAAATTTCATGTGTTGATATAGTATAGAAATTATACCGTATCAATACAAATATTGAATGAATTCGCCACTGCGCTCTTCGCCGGTTCAATCCTCTTTCCGCGCCGCCGTCAACGCCTTGATGTCTTCGCGCAGCGCGCGGAGTTCGGCATGGATGGCTTCCGATTCCCGCATGATTTCGTGGGTCTCTTCATGCATCTCCTGGGCTTCCGTCTGCGCCTGTTTCTGCATGGCGTCGACGATGATGCCGATGAACAGGTTCACCACGGCGAAGCTGGTCACCAGGATGAACGGCACGAAAAACGCCCAGGCCAGGGGGTATTGCTCCATTACCGGCCGCACGATCCCCATGGACCAGCTTTCGAGGGTCATGATCTGGAAGAGCGTGAACATGGATCTCCCGACGCTGCCGAACCACGCGTCGAAGTCGGCGCCGAAGAAGTTGGTCGCCAATACGGCCCCGACGTAGAAGATCAGCAGAATCATCGAGCCGACGGACAGGATGCCGGGAATGGCGGCGAACAGCGCCTGGGTGACCCGGCGCATGGACGGCACCACGGACAGGAGGCGCAAGGCCCGGAAAATGCGGAGCGCCCGCAGGACCGAGAACTCTCCGGTCGCGGGGGCCAGCGCAATGCCGACGACGATGAAGTCGAAGACGTTCCAGCCGTCCTTGAAAAAGCTCAGCCGCTGGTGCGCGAGCTTGGTCAGCAGTTCCGCGCAGAAGACCGCGAGGACCGCATTGTCGAAGAAATGAAGCTCCGGGCCCCATTGCGCCATGATGTCGGCATCGGTTTCCAGGCCGAGGGTGATGGCGTTGAGCACGATCAGGACGGTGATGAACCGCTGGGCCCCGGGCCCGGCGGCGAAGACGCCTAGACGCTCGATGACGCCCGGCCGTGTCGCATTATCGGTCATTTCGCTGGCGCGCCGTATTGAAGTTGCGGACCGCCGATCAAATAGTCACTGGAGAACGGTTTGTCAGCCTTGAATTTGTCCGGCGTCGTGATGGCGCCGGTTCAATAGTGGGCCGATGTCTCGGACCGTAGCGCGCCGAAACGCAGTCATCCCTAATGTTGGCGAAACCGTACATTGGAGTGTCGGGCTCCACAATATTGTGTCTCGCCGTGCTCATTCAAATTATAGTTGACGTGAATTGATGGGCGGTGAGGGTTCGTCAAAATGAAAAAGCTGCAAATAGTATTTGGTACGTTTGTTTGGACTTTGGCGGCATTGGCTTTTTCTGGCGCTCAGTCCGTGCACGCCAAATGCATCTCAACCCAATTTGGCAACACGACATTTCACGATTGCGGAAACGGACGAACAGGAACATCCCACAAGGTCGGAGACACGACAGTTCACAATTTTGGTGGAAGAACCGGAACTTCTACTAAATTCGGTGACACGACAGTCCACATATTTGGAAACCGTAGTGGGACGTCCACAACAATCGGCAATACAACATTTCACAATTTCGGTTCCCGGAGCGGAACATCTTCGAGGTTCGGACGAACCACGTTCCATAATGGCGATTTGTTTATAAATGAAACACCGAGACGCCGACGGGAATGACTCTCGCCTGACGGGCGATGATCTCACCCCGCCACAGGTACAGGCGGAGCGTCCACGGAAAAGGGCCGGAGATCGCTCTCCGGCCCTTGCTTGAATTGGCTCCGGCGGAGGGATTCGAACCCCCGACCTAGCGGTTAACAGCCGCTTGCTCTACCGCTGAGCTACACCGGATCGGATACCCATCGGACATGACGGGTGCGGTAGTTGGAGGCGCGGACCGGAATCGAACCGGTGTACACGGCTTTGCAGGCCGCTGCGTAGCCACTCCGCCACCGCGCCGCCTCTCGTTCCGCGCCGGCGAAGATCGCGCCGTTGGGTCCGCATTGGAGCGTTCCAAAAGAAGCTGCCTCGGCGGCGCGGAAGGGGGCCGAACTTAGACGCTGACCCGCACCCGGTCAAGCGGCGGGAGAGGCCGGTTCCACACGCGCGGCGGCGCCGGTTTTCGGCCAGAATTCACTTGACTTGAACCGCCGGGAAAGCCCACTTGTCTCCTGATTCGGCGTCACCCCGGCCCGCGCTTGCGACGGATTTTTCAGGGGTGATGCGTTAAAGACCAGTGATCCGGTTCGCCGCCGCCGCACCCCGGCGTTTCGGCCGGAAAGAGGACATGAAATGGACTTCGAAGCCGCCCGTCTCAATATGGTCGAAAGCCAGATCCGGCCCAATGAGGTGACCGATCCGCTGATCATCGAGGCCATGTCCGAAATGCCGCGCGAGGCCTTCGTGCCGGAGCGGCTCGCGGGCGTCGCCTATGTGGACGAGGCGCTGGCGGTCGGCAGCGGCCGCTATTTGATGGAGCCGATGGTTTTGGCCCGTCTGCTTCAGGCGGCGGAAATTCAAGCCGAGGATCTGGCCCTCGTCATCGGCTGCGGCTCGGGTTATTCCGCGGCCGTCCTGGCGCGCCTCGCCGGCACCGTGGTGGCGATCGAAGCCACGGCGAAGCTTGTGGACCAGGCGAGCGAGACCTTGGCATCCCTTGAAATCGACAATGCGGCGGTCATCGAAGCGCCGTTGACGGACGGCTACCCGAAACAGGCGCCTTACGACGTGATCCTTTTCGGCGGCGCCGTATCCGAGGTGCCCCGGCCTCTGACGGACCAGCTGGCGGATGGCGGCCGGCTGGTGGTTGTGGTCGCCAAGTCGACCGGTTTGGGCCATGGCCTGCTCGTCACCCGGCATGGGGCCTCGGTCGCCGAGCGGGAGATTTTCGATGCGGGGACGCCGCTGTTGCCGGGCTTCGAGCCGGTGCCGGCGTTCCGATTGTAGCCGGGCAGTGCGCCATTCCCGCGCCAGGAGACGCACTATGAGGTGCAACGATAGTAGAATATACTGCGCTTCGGGAACCGAGGCATGTCAGACCGGAGAGGAAGGCTAATGCCAACAGAGATTAAGAAGCCGCCGTTGATGAAAGCCGCCGCCGCCGGCGTTCTCGCGGCCACTTTATTGACCATCGGATCCGCGGCCGGGGCCCAGACCCTGGAACAGGCCCTCTCGGCGGCCTATACCAACAATCCGGCACTGCTCGCGGCCCGCGCGGAACTGCGCGCCGTCGACGAGGGCGTGCCCCGGGCGCTCGCCAACTGGCGCCCGAACGTGAGCCTGAGTTCCGACATTTCGCGTCAACAAACCGACTTTACCAACCGCATGAGGGAACGGGAGAAAACCCGCACGCCCCGCGGTGCGTCCCTCAGCGTGACCCAGCCGTTGTTTCGCGGCTACCGCACCGAGGCCCAGGTCCGCGAGGCCGAGAGCAACGTGCAGGCCGGGCGCGCCCGGTTGATCGCCGCCGAGCAGAATACGCTGCTCCGCGCCGTCACCGCCTTCATGGCGGTGGTGCGCGATCAGGCGGTGCTCGATCTCAACATCGGCAACGAGCAGGTGCTGCGCCGCCAATTGGAGGCGACCCGGGACCGCTTCCGGGTCGGCGAGATTACCCGGACCGACGTGAGCCAGGCGGAGGCGCGACTTGCGGGCGCGACGGCCGACCGCATCCGGGCCGAGGGCACTTTGGAAATCTCCCGGGCGGGTTACGCCAATGTGGTCGGCGAGGCGCCGGGCAAATTGACGCCGCCGCCGGCGCTTTCCGGTCTGCCCGCGAGCCTGGACGAGTCCGGCGGGGTCGCGCTGAAGAACCATCCCGCCATCGTGGCCGCCCGGTTCAATGAAATATCGGCGCGGGAAGCCGTTCGCCGCGTCGCCGGCGAACTGCTGCCGACCCTGAACCTTGTCGGCACCGCGCGGCGCCGCTTCGAGGCATCGGAAGACGACAACCGCCAGGATACCGGTCAAATCCAGTTGAGCCTCTCGGTGCCCCTCTATCAGCGGGGGGCCGTATATTCCAGGCTTCGCGAGGCCAAGCAGGATGCCGCCCAGAGCCGCCTGGACCTGGAGGACGCCCGCCGGAACATCACCGCGTCGCTCCGCGACGCATGGGAGACCCTGGCGACCGCCAAGGCGCGAATCCAGGCTTTCCGATCGCAGATTCAGGCCAACGAGGTAGCCCTCGAAGGCGTGCAGCGCGAGGCCCAGGTCGGGTCGCGGACGGTGCTCGATGTCTTGGATGCCGAGCAGGAACTGCTTGATTCACGGGTCAGCCTTGTCCGCGCCCAGCGGGACGAGGTGGTTGCTTCCTACTCGCTGCTGGAAGCCATCGGGTCGCTGACCGCGGCCGATCTCAAACTGCCGGTCGACATCTACGATCCGCTGAAGCATTACAACGAAGTCAGGGACAAGCGGTACGGCGGAGAGTCGACGGGCGGCGCCGACGTGGAGTTCCGCCCCGGGGACGGCGCCAAATAGGCGCGTGAACGCGGCAACTTGATGGTCGAGGGATGGCCGACGAAAACGACCGGCAGCAAGCACCTTCGATGGAGGACATCCTCGCCTCCATAAGGCGGGATTTGTCCGAGGACGAACCGGAAGAGGGGGCCGAGGCGGCGGAGGCGGAAATCGCGCCCGAACCCGAGCCGGAGCCCGAACCGGGCCCCGACGACGTGCTCGAACTGACGCCGGAGATGATCGCCAGTGACGAGGCGGTTTCCGATCCGGCGGCGCGGGCGTCCGCCGATGCCCTGCACGAACTGGCGCGGGTGCTGCTCAGCCAGCGCGACATCCCCATCGGCGGCCGGGACGTCACCCTCGAAGGGCTGGTCCGCGAGATTCTCCGCCCGCTGCTCCGCGAGTGGCTGGACCGGAACCTGCCCGACGTGATCGAGCGGCTGGCGAACGAGGAAATCAACCGCACGTCCGGCCGG
>JAJECC010000103.1 GCA_022822205.1 Rhodospirillales bacterium
CGAGCCCCGAAACGGCGTTCCGGAACCCTTCGTCGACACCGTCCAGCCGGCGCCGGTGGGCCCGGCCGTAAAGCGGATCGCCGATGATGGGATGGCCCCTGGCGCTCAAGTGAACCCGGATTTGATGGGTGCGCCCGGTCTCCAGCCTGCACTCCACCAGGCTTGCCCAGCGGTTGACCGCCCTCAGCACCCGGTAGCGGGTGATCGCTTCCTTCCCGCCGCGGGCGGCGATGGACATCTTTTTCCGGTTCTTCGGGTTTCGGCCGATATTTCCGGTGATCGTGCCTTCCCTGGGCGACGGCGCCCCCCAGCACACCGCCTGGTACGCGCGCTCCAGGGAATGCTCGGCGAACTGCCGCGCCAGCGAGGCATGGGCGGCATCGTTCTTCGCCGCCACCAGCAATCCCGACGTATCCTTGTCGATCCGATGGACGATCCCCGGCCGGGCGACCCCGCCGATTCCCGACAGCGAGTCGCCGCAATGCGCCAACAGCGCGTTGACCAGCGTCCGGTCCGGATTGCCCGCCGCCGGATGCACCACCAGGCCCGCCGGCTTATCCACGACGATCAGGTGTTCGTCTTCGAAGACGACGGCGAGCGGGATCTGCTGGGCGATGGGCTCGGCGGGCGCCGCTTCGGGGATACGCACCTCGAAGGTCTCGCCCGGTTTGACCCGCCGGGAGGGCTCGGATACCCTCGCGCCCGCCTGGCTGACCGATCCGCCGGTGATGAGGGCCTTGACGCGGCTGCGCGATATGTCGGGCAGAGCGTCCGCCAACATCCGGTCCAAACGGGTCCCCGCGCCGCTCTCATCGACGGTTACATGTCGGATATCTTGCCGGCCGGCGGGGGTCATCCTCTGGAAAATGACGTAGTTTCATGGGTGTACACAAGGGATTAGTCGCATTGGTGGTTGGGATGGCGGTGCTGATCGTCATCGGCCTGGTTGCGGTCGCCTGGGGCCTGGTCTCGAAATCGGGTGACGCCGGCTTCTCCGGGATCGTCAACGGCGGCCCCGCGGAAAGCTTCGGCAACGTGGACGTGCCCCTGGCCGACGGCGAAAGCATCCTTTCCGCCCTCCCGTCGGCGGGCCGCGTCGTGGTGCATATCCAGTCCCGGCGGGGCCCGGAACGGCTGGTGATCCTGGACCCCGTCACCGGCGGGATTACCGGGCAATTCACCTTCAAGGTCCCATAGCCGGCGCCTGACGGGAAATGATTTTAGGCGACGAGATCCGATTTTCCGCCGGCCAGATCGATCAGATCGGCGCCGAGGCGGAGGCCGCCTATCCGGAGGAATGCTGCGGCCTTCTGGTCGGCGCGCTCAACGGGCATGTCTATGAGGTGAGCCGCGTGGTGGCGTCGCCCAACGTCGTCGAGACCCGCGCCCATGACCGGTTCGAGGTCGATCCGCAGGTCCGCATCGATCTCATGCGCGATCTGCGCCATACCGATGAATCGATCATCGGGCACTATCACTCCCATCCCGATCACGGCGCCCATCCCTCGGAGACGGACCTCGCCCAGGCGCATGAACCGGAGCTGGTCTGGGTCATCATTTCGGTCCTGGCCGGGCAGGCCCGTGAATCGGCGGGCCATGTTCTCGACCCTGAAACCGGCCGTTTCCGGCAGATCGGGCTTCGGGTGGACGGCGCCGTCAGCGGATTTTGATCGCCGGAGTCACCTGATGCCGCTTGATCCCACTTGATCCCGGGGGGCCAAATGGGTTAAGACGAGCGCCCTTTTGCGCCGTCCCCATCGTCTAGCGGCCTAGGACATCGGCCTCTCACGCCGAAAACGGGGGTTCGAGTCCCCCTGGGGACGCCATTTTTTCCCACACTCAGTCACTGATCGCCGCCACTTTTCGGCCGACGCGCCGAAGCGGCGGGTCTACCGGTTCTTCCCGAGCCGCGCCGAAACGCCGGCGAGGGCGTCGAGGCCGTTGCGCAGGCAGGCGCCGGTCTTGCGGGCCGGCACCACGCCGTCGAGCATCAGCGCCTTGTAGCGGTTGGCGAGCGGGCGGTAGCCCTCGCCCCACTCCAGACCGTCCGCCTGCATCTCCTTCACGACCTCAAAGGCCATTGGCAAACCCTCAATCGTCGCAGTTCGCCGTGGCATCGGGGTGCTCCTTCTCGTGGCTGTTTCATCATCACCACAGGGAGTACCCCCTTCTCGCCTGACACAAAAATCCTTACGTCACCTGCCGAGACCCATAGGTTGACGGTCGATGAACTGGCGGTGCATGATCACAGCGAGGAGGGTGGCCGCACCAGCAACATCGGTTTCGCGGGACACCCAAGCTACTTGTTGCGTTCCCGCATGCAGCGAACTGGGACGACCGGCGGCGCTCAGCCCCACAACAAGATGCAGCCGTCCGCAGTGGTGAATAAAATCATCAAGACATAAGAAAGTAATGATGCGTTTCTTTCGACGTCAAAGAAATACGTTTCCACGCACTGACTCGGCGTCGGATAAGCTGGCACAACTTCTTAAGATCCACGAGATCACGCTAATTATCGATGTAGGCGCGAACGAAGGTCAGTACGGTGATCAACTGCGCCGTCATGGATATGCGGGCCGGATCATCTCTTTCGAACCGGGAACAGATGCCCACGAAGTGCTGACCAATCGGGCGCGTCCCGATCCTCACTGGGATGTCGCCCCGAGAATGGCGCTGGGATCTGCAGACGGTTTGGCACGTCTGCAAACCAGCAACCGCTCGGACATGAACTCGCTGCTGACGGCGACTGAGGATGCCCAAGCCGCCTTTCCGAAGCTGAAAACGGCCGGCGATGAGACGGTCAACGTGGTTCGGCTTGATACCGTCATCGATGCCCTCGTCGCGCCTACGGAGACCGATAGAATATTTCTGAAGATCGACACGCAGGGATACGAATCGCACGTTCTCAGGGGTGCCGAAAACGTCATGAAAGGGATTGCCGGACTACAGGTTGAGTTATCGTTTCTCCCCCTCTACCATGGAGAGTGTGACTATATAGAACTACTGAAAGAAATTCATACGATGGGTTTCGAGCCGCACCTTTTTGTGAACGGATTCTTTAGTCGTGCATTGGCTCGCCAGCTTCAATTCGACGGAATTTTCTTTCGAACTTGAGATTCAGCACAAGGCCGCGTCGCTTCAAGTATTCTATTTCCCCTGGGGACGCTATTTTTTCCCGAGCCGCGCCGAAACGCGGGCGAGGGCATCGAAGAGGCCGGGATCGCCGGCGCCCGCCGCCAGCGCGCTTTGGAGCACCGCCTCGGCCTCCTCGAAACGCTCCAGCCGGGCCAACACGATCCCCTTGTCGACCAAGAGGCCGGGATCGACCGGCAGATGGCGCTCGGCATGAGTCAGCACGCCGAGCGCGGCGGCGTAATCGGCCACCGCGGACAGGTACCGGGCGAGCGTCACCTGATCCTCCACCGCCGCCCGGCTGTTGGGACCGAGAATATTGATCACCGCCGAGAGGTGTTCGATGGCCGATGGGAAATCGCCCCTGTCATAGGCTTCCCGGGCGGCGCGGCGGACGGCATCCAGATCGTCGCTCACGAAACCCGCCTACTCTTCCGGTTCGGTGGTGAACATCAAGGGATAGCCGTTCTCGCGCCCCAGATCGGTGGCCTCGGTGGCCTTGGTCTCCGCCACGTCCTTGGTATAGACGGCGACGACGCAAACATCCCTGGTGTGCGCCGTCATCATCACATGCAGCGCCTCCTCCTCGCTCATCCGGAAGACCTGTTTCAAAACCACGACGACGAACTCCCTGGGCGTGTAGTCGTCGTTCAGCAGGATGACCTTGTAGAGACGCGGGCGCTGCGTCTTCTTCTTTGTTTCGGTCTTAGGCTTGAGGTCGGTGTCGGCCATCGGATCGCCCCAGCGACAGTCTCCGCTTCACCCGATGGCCATGTTCGCATGAAGTCGCCTTTTGGTTCAAATCGGGGCCGCGGCTTCGAGGCCCGGTCCCCGGGGCGGGAGTTAGCCCCTAGAACTTCACCTGGTCGCCGCCCTTGAGCTTGAGGCGCTCGCGGGCTTCGGTCGGCGTCGCCACGTCGAGGGACAAATCCTCGACGATGCGGCGGATCTTGGCCACCTGATCGGCGTTGGATTCCGCGAGCGCGCCCTTGCCGATATAGAGCGAGTCCTCCAGGCCCACCCGGACGTTGCCGCCCAGGATGGCGCCGGTGGTGACGAAGCTCATCTGGTGGCGGCCGGCGGCCAGGATCGACCATTCGTAGTTTTCCTCGCCGAACAGCTTGTTGGCGATGCGGCGCATGTGAACCAGATTCTCGATGTCGGCGCCGATGCCGCCCAGGATGCCGAAGATGGTCTGGACGAACACCGGCGGCTCGATCAGGCCCCGGTCGATGAAGTGGGCGAGATTGTAGAGATGCCCCATGTCGTAGCATTCGAACTCGAAGCGCACGCCATGGCCCTCGCCGAGCTCCTTCAGCACCCATTCGATGTCCTTGAAGGTGTTGCGGAAGATGAAGTCCCGGGTCATCTCCAGGTACTTGGGCTCCCACTCGTGCTTCCAGTCGTAGGGCTTGTCGAGAATGGGGAACAGGCCGAAGTTCATGGAGCCCATGTTGAGGGACGTCATCTCGGGGCTCGCCCGCAGCGCGCCCGCGCACCTCTCCTCCAGGGTCATGCCGTGGCCGCCGCCGGTGGTGATGTTCACCACCGCATCGGTGGATTGCTTGATCCGGGGCAGAAACTCCATGAACACGTCCGGGTCCGGGGTCGGCGAGCCGTCCGGATTCCGCGCATGCAGGTGGAGGATGGAAGCCCCGGCCTCCGCCGCGCCGATGGCCTGCTCGGCGATCTCGTTGGGCGAGATCGGCAGGTGGTCCGACATGGTCGGCGTGTGGATGGAGCCGGTGACGGCGCAGGTGATGATGACGCTGTTGGCCATGTCCTTTTCCCCTAGGGTCGGTTAGTCGTCGAAGATGGCGACGGCGCGGGTCCAGCCCGCCGAGGCGCCGCGGATTTTCACCGGAAAACAGGCGATCCGGAAGCCGTCCCCCGGCAGTTTTTCGAGATTGTGGAGTTTCTCCAGGTGGCAGTATCCGATCTCCCGGCCCGCCTTGTGGCCCTCCCAGATCAAATCGGCATTGCCGGTCTCGGCATACTTGTCCTTGGTGTGCACGAACGGCGCGTCCCAGCTCCAGGCATCGGTGCCGGTCACCCGGACGCCGCGCTCCAGCAGATACAGGGTCGCCTCGCGGCCCATGCCGCAGCCGGACGCCACATAGTGATCGGTGCCGTAGGCGTCGCCGGCGGCCGTGTTGATGACCACGATCTCCATCGGCCGGAGCTCGTGCCCGATCCGCCCGAGTTCGGCCTCCACATCCTCCGGCTGCACCACATCGCCCGCTTCGAAGGCGCGGAAATCGAGCTTCACGCCGGGATTGAAGCACCAGTCCAGCGGCACCTCGTCGATGGTGATCGCCCGGTCGCCCCTGTCCATGGTCGAGTGAAAGTGGTAGGGCGCATCCAGGTGGGTGCCGTTGTGGGTCATCAGCCGGATCCACTCGATCGCCCACCCCTCGCCGTCCGGAAGGTCCTCTTCCTTGAGGCCGGGGAAGAACGCGGTGACGTCGGACGCCGTGTCCTTATGGGTCAAATACTCGATCCTGGGCTCATAGCCCGGCGGGTCCGAGACCACGTCGTTCTCGAGATGCATGGAGATGTCGACAAATTGTCGGCCCATGGCCGGATCCTCCGCCTAACCTTTCGCCTGCCCGGTCGTCTATTTGATCGCCCTATTTGATCGCCTTATTTGATTGCTTGGGGATTGATCGGCGAGCCGGTGCCCTTGCTGATCACCAGCGGCGGCGCGCAAAGGAAGAACTCGTAACGGCCGTCCCTGGCGCAATCCTCGACCAATTCCCGCAAATACCAGATCTCGCCGTGCACGATGCCGATATAGGGGATGGTCACCTGGTGCCAGGGCTGAAAGATGCCGGGCACGGTCTGGTTGGGACGCACTTCGATCCCCCAGGTGTCCGAGCAGATACCGGCGATCTGCTTTTCGTGGATCCAGTCGACGGTTTCGAAGGCGAGGCCCGGCGCATCGCCGGCGGCGTAGGTGCCCCACTCGCCCTTATCCAGGCAGTCGGCCATCTGGCCGGTGTTGACGATCACGAAGTCGCCCCGGCGCACCTCGACGCCCTGTTTCCTGGCGGTCGCGTCGAGATCGCGGATGGTGATGCCGTAGCCGTCGGCGAGGCGCTTCTTGCCCTTGTGGCGGGCAACGTCCAGCAGCACGCCGCGGCCGACCATCTTGTCGGCGAAATGCTCGATCCCGTTCTTGTGGGCGCCTCGTGAGTCGACCAGCGCGGCGGGGTAGCCGTTCCACATCTTGTCGCCGGTGAACACGTGGGCCAGCGCGTCCCATTGGCTCGCGGTCTGGGTCGGCAGATTGATGAAATCGTCCGCCCAGCGGATGCCGTAGTCCTTATCCTGACGGCCGGCGACGGCATCGGTGCCGGTGGCGATCATGTGGTGCATGGTGTTCCATCGCCCGCCCCAAATGCCCTGTTGCGGCCCGTTTTCGTCGAGCTCCAGACCGAGCCGGAAGACCTTGCCCTCCCGGATCAGTTGGGCGGCGGCGATGATGTCCTCGGGCTGAATATAGTTGAGCACGCCCAGTTGGTCGTTCTTGCCCCACTTGCCCCAGTTGGAGAGCTGGCGGCCCTTGCGGTTGATATCCGCCTGGCTCAGCAGCTTTTTCTTCGGGCGGGCGGGTTTCGTTTTACGGGCGGGTTTTTTTGCGGCTTTTTTTGCCGGCGTGCGTGCCATCGGGGCCTCCCTGATTTCATGGCGTTCGTTGGGCCGGGGTCGAAATGGCCCGTGACTTGGCCCGTGATTTTAGAGGCGCAATGACAGAAGTCCATTGATGATTGCGCGCCCGGCAACGCGGAATTGAGCACAATTTAATGCGCCTGACAGCGCTCGACCGGGCGGCTATAACAGCCCCTGACGATCAATCGTAATTCCCGCCCCGCACCAGGACTTTCCGACCCATGCGTCACCCGATCGACAATTCTCTGGCCGACATCGCCGCCGCGCTGCGCGATGGCGTCACGAGCGCGCGCGAAATCGCCGAAGAGGCCATCGCCCGCCACGATAAGTGGGGAGACCAAATTGCCGCCTACCGGGACTGGCGGGCGGACGAAATTCTGGCGCAGGCCGATGCGGCCGACGAGGCTCTTCGCGCGGGACAGGACAAAGGTCCGCTGCAGGGCCTGCCCATATCCGTAAAGGACATCTTCGGCGCCGAGGGGTACCGGACGTTCGCCGGCAGTCCCAAGGCGCTGCCCCCCGAGTATGAACGCGACGGCCCCATGGTCGCGGCCGTACGGCAACAGCAGGGCGTCATCACCGGCAAAACCCACACGGTCGAGTTCGCCTATGGCGGGCTCGGCACCAATGACCATTGGGGGACGCCTTGGAACCCCTGGGATTCCGAAAACCACCGGGTCCCGGGCGGCTCGAGCGCCGGTGCGGGCACCAGTCTGATGGAGGGATCCGCCTTGATCGCCTTCGGCACGGATACGGGCGGCAGTGTCCGGGCGCCGGCGAGCATGACGGGCACCGCGGGCCTCAAGACCACGGCCGGGCGGTGGCCGACGGAGGGGATCGTGCCGTTGAGCTCCACCCTGGACACGCCCGGCATCCTGACCCGGACCGTCGCCGATTTGGCTTATGGCTTCGCCGCCTTCGATCCGAGGACCGATAGTATTCCCAGAGCAGCGGACATTTCCCGGCTCCGGATCGGCATCACGGCGGACTACTTCTGGGAACGCTGCCAGCCCGATGTCGCCGCGGTGGTCCAATCGACCCTCGACGAGCTCAAGGCCGCCGGCGCGGCCATCGTCGAAATGCCGTTCCCCGAAGCACAGGCGGGCATCGATACGCTGATGGCCGGCGGCATCGTCGCGGCGGAAGGCCGGGGCCATCTCGAGACCCGGTTGCCCGGCTGGCTGGAAACCCTCCAGCCGGGTGTGGCCACACGCATGGAGGACGGCATGAAAGTCACGGCAGCCGACTACGCGGCCGCCCGCCTCAGAATGATCGATCTCAATGCGGCGGCGACCGAACGGCTATCCACCGTGGACATCCTCGCCGTGCCGACGATTCCCATGACGCCACCGACGCTGGACGACGTGGCCGATCTCGAGGACTACAAGGAAATAAACCCGGCCATGTTGAGCCACACCATGCCCGGCAACGTACTTGGATTATGTGCCGTTTCCCTGCCCGTGGGGCTCGACGGCTCGGGGATGCCGGTGGGGCTGCAGCTGATGGCCAGGCCGTTCGCCGAGGAGGCGTTGCTGTCGGCGTCCCTGGCGATAGAGAACGTGTTGGGAAACAGCAGGGAACGGCTCGGCAGACCGCCGCTCGGCGGCATCTGGGGAAGCGGGTAAACCAACCAAGGAAAGATCACGGGATGAAAGTCGGCATTATCGGTCTCGGTATCATGGGCGGCGCGTTCGCCCGAAACCTTCTGGAGGGCGAATTCGAGGTCATTGGCGTCGACGTGGCGGCGGAGAACGTCGCCGCCGTCGAGGCGGCGGGCGGCGCCGGCGCCGGCTCGCCCAGGGAGGCGGCCCTCGAAGCCGATATTCTGATCACGTCGCTGCCGAGCGCCGCCGCGTTCCACGACGTGACGTCCGGCGACAATGGGATTGCCGCGGCATTGAAGGACGGCCTGATCGTCATCGAGGCCAGCACGCTGCCCATTGCCGACAAGGAGGCGGGACGCGAGGCCTTGGCGGCCGTCGGCTCGATCCTGTTGGACTGCCCGATCAGCGGCACCGGGTCCCAGGCCGCAACCAAGGATCTCGCCGTCTACGCCTCCGGCGACGAACAGGCGTACGAAAACGCGGCGGCCGTATTTGACGGCTTCGCGCGGACCCACAGCTATGTCGGGCCGTTTGGCGCCGGCAGCAAAATGAAATACGTCGCCAATCACCTGGTGCATATTCACAACGTCGCGTCGGCCGAAGCCATGGTGCTGGGCATGAAGGCGGGCCTCGATCCCAAGTTGATGCTGGATGTGCTTACCCGGGGCGCAGGCACCTCCCGCGTTCTGGAGCTCCGGGGCCCGATGATGGTCGAGGACAAGTACGACGAAGCGACCATGAAGATCGATATCTGGCAGAAGGACATGAACGTCATCGGTGAATTCGCCGCCTCGATGAACATGCCGGTCCCGGTGTTCGCGGCCTGCGTTCCGGTCTATCTGTCCGCCCTTGCCAAGGGAATGGACAAGCTGGACACCGCTGCCGTCTGCCGGGTCATGGAGGAGATGGCGGGCCTCGACCGGGGCAAGCAGGAATAGGAAACCGACATGGATACCCTCAAAGACCGCCTCCCCTACTCCGCGATCGTCGACCGTCCGCCGCTGAAGCTGCCCGGCGGGGCGCGCATGGCGGTCTGGACCATCGTCAATGTGGAAGAGTGGGATTCCACCAAACCACAGCCCCGGACCGTGCTGCCGCCGCCCATGGGCCAGCCCCTGATCCCCGATCTCGCCAACTGGGCCTGGCATGAATACGGCAACCGGGTCGGTTTCTGGCGTATCCGGGAGGTGCTCGGCCGCCAGGGGGTGAAGGCCACCTTCGCCATGAATGCGACGGTGCTCGAGAGCTATCGCCGCATTGCCGAGGCCGCGCTGGAGGACGATTGGGATTTCATGGGCCACGGCTACATTCAGGGCCCCATGCACCGGGTCGACGACCAGAAGCGGGATATCGAGGCGACGGTGAAGGCGATCGAGGATTTCACCGGTCATCCGCCCCGCGGCTGGGAAAGCCCGGGTCTCACCGAGACCATGGACACGATCGACTTCCTGGCCGGCGCGGGCATCGAGTACGTCGCCGACTGGATCCTCGACGATCAGCCGGTGGAGATTACCACCAGGCACGGTCCGATCGTCTCGGTCCCCTACACCGTGGAGACCAACGATATTACCGTCTTCGCCCTGCAGCAGCACTCTGCCGAGGAGTTTTTGAAGCGCGGCATCGACCAGTTCGAGCAACTCTACAAGGACAGCGAAAACTCCGCGCGTGTGATGGCCATCAGCCTTCACAATTATATTTCGGGCGCGCCGCACCGGATCAAATACGTCGAAGCGCTATTCGAGCACATCAAAAAGCACGACGACGTGGTCATCTGGACCGGCGCCCAGGTTTTGGATTGGTACAAGGAATCCGCCAAATGAGCATCGAACGATTGAATCCCGATACGGTCTACAAGCCCAACAAGGGTATCTACACGCAGGTCATCAAAGCGTCCGGCACGCAAGTGCACGTCGCCGGGCTGGTCCCATGGACCGTCGGCAATGAACTGGTCGGCAAGGACGATGTCGCCGCCCAGGTCGGCCAGATACTGACCAATGTCGAGAATTCCCTCGCCGCCGCCGGCGCCGCCAAGTCGGATGTGGTGCGGATCAACGTCTACACCGTCGATGTCGCCCGCTACATCGCCGAAGGCGCGCCGGTGCTGATCGAGTTTTTCGGCGATACCAAGCCGGTTTCGACAACCGTCGAGGTCTCCAGGCTCGTGCATCCGGACTGGCTGGTGGAGATCGAGGTCACCGCGGTCATCGACGGCTAACGCACTGTCCGGTGGGTGATTGAAGGACCCGGGGCCCTTCGGTACATTCCCGCCGATTTTACATTAAGGACGATTGAGAATGATCGAACTCCATACCTGGTTTACACCCAACGGCCGCAAGATCTCCATCATGCTCGAGGAGTGCGGCCTGCCGTACACCGTTCACCCGGTAAACCTCGGCAAGGACGAACAGCTTGATCCCGAATTTCTGAAGATCAGCCCGAACAACAAAATTCCGGCCATCGTCGATACGGACAACAACCTGTCGCTGATGGAAAGCGGCGCCATCCTGCTGTATCTGGCGGAGAAATCGGGCAAACTCGCGCCCACCGACGAGGCCGGCCGGTGGAAAATGGCGGAATGGCTGATGTTCCAGATGGCCAGCGTCGGTCCCATGTTCGGCCAGGTTCACGTCTTCCGCCGGTACGGCAAGGGCGAGAACGCCGGCGCCACCGAACGCTACGACAAGGAATGCCGGCGAATTTACGGCGTCATGGACAAACGCCTCGCCGATAACGAGTACTTCCTCGGCGGCGGCTACAGCATCGTCGATATCGCCATCTTTCCGTGGGTCGCCCGTTGGAATTGGCAGGAAGTGGACCTCACCGAATTCCCCAATGTTCTGCGCTGGCTGAAATTGCTGGCGGCCCGTCCGGCGGTCCGGACCGGCTGGAACATCCCGGAAAACGATCAGCCGCTGCCAATTCCCGGCGAAGGCGAGTTTGCATAAGGAGGAAGAGGAAATGGCTGCGTATTGGGTTGCCCGTTCGAAAATCAACAATCCGGAAAACTACCGCAAATACACCGACCTCGTTGGCGACATTCTCAAGGAATACGGCGGCAAACCGCTGTCGCGGGGCGGTAGGTATCAGGTGATGGAAGGCCCGGAATATTTCGAGCGTTTCGTGATCGTCGAGTTTCCGGACTTCGACTCCGCCGTGGCCTGCTTCGAGTCGGACGCCTATCAGGCCGCGGCCGTTCATCGGCGTGACGGTTCGGGCGAGGTCGAAACCGTGATCATGGATGAGACCCCGGGCATGGGAAACAACTAGAGCAGTATCCGGCCAGATTGAACCATTTGACCGGGATTAATTCGCGTCGTGGCCAGGCGCGCCGCGAACGGCGATGCCGGCCCATCGGTGGAGCGGTGCAACGCCGCCACGGCGCGAAGGAACCCGGCCTTCGGTGGCGCTCCCCGGTCCCCCGGGTGCGTTGCGGGCCTCGTCCGATGCACACACATCGCACGTCGGCCCGCGCCTGCCCGGCCAACCGATGAGCGCCATCAAATTAATCCAATTTGGCCGGATACTGCTCTAAAGCGGATCATGCGCGACCGGTTCCGTTGGGGTATAATATCCCGACACGCTGAACGACGAAGGGAGGCCGCCATGCCGCTCGATGAAATGGATCATTTTTCGATCCGTACGATAAAGCTCGAGGAATCAAAGGATTTTTACGAGACCATCCTCGGCATGACTGTCGGTGATCGGCCGCCGCTCGATTTTCCGGGCTACTGGATGTATGTGGGCAAGTCGGCGGTGGTGCATTTGGTCGGAATCGATGAAGACGATCCCTCGGGCTTGATCGAATATCTGGGGGACGTCGATCTCGATGACCTGGACGGCGGCGGCGCCGTCGATCACCTGGCCTTTCGGGCAAGCGATGTGGATGAGCTCAAGTCAAGGCTCGAGAAGCTGAAAGTTCCCTATCGCGAGCGGGAGGTGCCGGCAATGAACCTGCAGCAGGTCTTCCTGGAAGACCCGAACAACATCACCATTGAATTGAATTACTACGACTGACCGCGCTCAAGCGCCCAGGTAGTATTGCTTGATCATATCGTTGTTTTCGAGGGCGGCGGCATCGGCGCCCTCGAATTCGATCTGACCGTGGACGATGATGTAGCCGCGGTCGGCAATCTTGATGGCCTGATTGAAATTTTGTTCAGCCATCAGAACCGTCAGGTTCCGCTGCTCCTGCAACTCCTTGATCTTGGCGATTGTCTGGCTGACGAGGATGGGAGCGAGGCCGACCGAGGGTTCGTCCACCAACAGGATTTTGGGATCGGACATCATGGACCGGGCGATGGCGACCATCTGCTGTTCGCCGCCGCTCATGGAGCCGGCAAGCTGGTCACGGCGTTCCAGGAGCCTCGGAAACGCCCCATAGACGAACTCCAGGTTCTCGTCGAGCTTTGCGCGCGCCGCCGGCCGGTAGGCGCCGAGGGTCAGATTTTCCTCGACGGTCAACGCCGGAAACAGACGCCGCCCCTCCGGAACCATGGCGATGCCCAGATCAACGATGTCTTCCGGCGACCTGCCGATCAGATTAATCTTCTCGCCATCGCTCTCGAAGACGATCTCGCCGCTATCCGGCTCGACCAGCCCGGTAATGCATTTGATCAGCGTCGACTTGCCGTTGCCGTTGGAGCCGAGCAGGACCACAATTTCTCCGCCGCCGACGTTGATGGTGACATCGTGAAGCACCCGGACGGAACCGTAGCCCGCCTCGACGTTGGATATGCTCAAGCTATTCGCCAAGGTACGCACGCTCCACGTCCGGATTGCCTTGAATCTCTTCCGGCGTCCCTTCGGCGATCAGTTGACCGGCATCGAGGACGTAAATTCGCTCGCAGTAACGCATGACCGCCCGCATGATATGCTCGATCATGATGACGGCCACGCCCCGCTCATTGAGCTTGAACAGAATTTCCAGAACTTCATCAACTTCGGAACTGGACAGGCCCGCCATCGATTCGTCCGAGACCAGCACGTCGGGCTGTGCGGCGAGCGCGCGGGCGAGTTCAAGCTTCCGAAGATCAACCTGCGTCAGGTTGCCCGAATTCTCCCGGGCACGGTCCTGAAATCCGACCAGCGCCAGAATTTCCATCGCCCGATCCTCGTGCGTCGCATGGTCGACGCGCCCCCAGGCGGCGTACTCCATGGGAACCAGCATGTTTTCCAGGATGCTCATGGTCCGGAAAGGCCGCGGGATTTGGAAGGATCTGGATATGCCGAGCTCGGCCCGCTTGAAGGCCGGCAGGCCGGTGATCTCCTCTCCCCGAAAAACGACCGATCCCTCTTCGTTGAAGAGCGCGCCGGAAATACAGTTGATCATCGTCGTCTTGCCGGACCCGTTGGGACCGATAAGACCCAGCCGCTCACGCGGGTCTAGATGCATGCTGACGTTATTGAGCGCGACAAAACCGCCGAACCGCTTGGTCAGGCCCTGAACGTCGAGAAGGCGGCCATTGGCGTCCATCACTTGCCCCCCTCGCGGCGCTTCCGCGCAAAGTCCTGGAACAGCCCGACGATCCCCCGGGGGGCGAGCGCGACGAACGCAATCAGCACCGCACCGACGATCAGGATGTTCAACTCGGAAGAAATGGTGACGGTCACGATTTGCTGGATCGTGCCGAGCAGCAGCGCGCCGATGACGGGTCCGAACCACACCGCCGTGCCGCCGATCATGGGCATGGCGATCGCGTTGACGGCGATCAGCAGATCGAACGCGGAGAGCGGGTTGATGTAGGTGACGAAGAATGGGAACGGCGCGCCGGCCACCCCCATCATGACGCCCATGACGGTGGTCGAGATGAGCTTCAATCGAAGGGTCGGAACGCCCATGCATTCGGCGGCGGTTTCATCATCGCGAATGGACGCCAGTCCCCGTCCCATCCGCGACATGCTGAGATATCGGGACACCGCCACGCAGATCAGCGACAAAACCAGCATTAGAATGAACATCATTTCGATGAAGCTGTCGAAGAACGGCACTTCCGCGGGGGTAATCACATAGGCGCCCGCGGAACCGCCGACGTAATCCCAGTTGGTGATCAGCGATTCGAACACGATGGCCATGGCCAACGTGGCGATGGCGAAGTAGACGCCGCGCAGCCGGAGCGTCAAATAACCGGTGCCCAGGCCGATCAATCCGCACACGATACCGGCGATGACGATCAGGACCAGCAGCGGCAATTCGGCGAACTGGTGAAGCGCGATCGCCGTGTAGGCGCCGATGGCGAAGAATCCGGCGCTGCCGAAATTCACATAACCGGTAAACCCGCCAAGCACATTCCACGCCACGGCCATGATCAGACCCTGCAGGATGACGTAGCCGGCGAAAAACAGGAACTGGTTGTCCGCGACGCCGGCCAGGACAAAGCCCGCGGCGAGCATCAAAACAATGCCTATCCAGAACCCGCTGACTTTCATTATAGCCGTCCAAACAGGCCCTGCGGACGAACCGCCAGCGTTATCAGCAGGAAGCCGAACGCAACCGTCGGCGCCCAGGACGGCCCGATATAGGTCGTGACGATACTCTCCGACAGGCCGATGATAAGCGCCGCGACGAGCGTTCCGGGGATACTGCCCATGCCGCCGAGTACGATGATGGCGAAGATCCGCCCGATATAAAGCCGCCCGATGGTCGGCTCCACCGGGCCGATCATAATCAGAAGCGCGCCGGCAAGCGCCGCCGTCGCGATGCCGATGCCGAAGGCGATCTGCTTGATCTTGACCGGATCGGCACCCATGAGCTGCAGCGCCAACCGGTCCTGCGACACCGCCAGAATCGCGCGGCCAAGGAAGGTCCGGGACAAAAACAGATAAATGGCGCCGGTCATGACCAGCGCCGCGCAGAACGGCACCAGCATCCGCCATGGAATGCCGACCAGGCCGATCTCGATTTGTTTGCCGATATAATCGGCTTCGACCAGCCGGTAATCGACGCCGTAGAAAATGATGAAGAGAACCTCGATGACGAACATGAGGCCGAAGAAAAAGGCGAGGCCCGCCAACGACTCCCGGCCGGTTCGCTCGAATGCCGCGTAATAGACGCGATAAACGAGGACGCCCACCGCGAAGAATATGGGCATCAGCAGAATGCCGGCGATCACCGGGTCGAGGCCGAAGCCTCCGTTTAGGGCAAATACCAGATAAGACCCGGCCACGATGAAGGCCGGGTGGGCGATATTAACGATGTCGAGTTGGCCGAAGACGATCGACAGGCCGAGCGCGACAGCGGCATAGAAGCCGCCCAGAAGAATGCCCGCGGCGATCGCATTCAGGAATAAAGATGCATCCATGGATACTGTCGCCGCGGGCTTCCGTCAGGTCGTAGCTTGGTTTACTGCTTGTACGGGAACATAATATCCCCGGATTTGACGGTGTCCGGCTTCAGGACGACGCGCGTGCCTTCCATTTTGAACTGATCCAGATTGTTCGCCTTGACGCCGCGGAACTGAATCATCAGCGCGCGGGACGTGGCCCATTCGCCGTTTTTGCCGAATTTGACCGGTCCGACCACGGTGTTGAAGGTGGTCTTGTGGATGTACTCGGCCAGCTTCTTGTCGTCCAGGGACTTGGTCGCTTCGACGGATTGACCCAGAACCTGCATGTAGGCATAGGCCCACGGCGGGAGGTAGTGACCCAGCAGGTCGACACCCTTGCCGGCGGCAGCCGCCTGGTACTTTTTCAGGAACTCGTCGATGCCGGGGAACTTCAGCGTTTTCGCCGGAACCCAGAAATCATAATTGACGAGGTTGTTCAGGCCCGGGCCGAGGTTCTTCATGATCGCCGCGAATTGCAGACCGACCATGCCGCCGCCCACCAGCTTGGCCTTGAGGCCGAGCTCGTTGGCCGCCTTGACGATGCCCACGGAGTTCGCCGGATAGGACCCGAAGTAGATGATATCGGGATTGGTCGCCTGGATGGCCCGGAGGATCGGCGTGAAGTCGGCCGTGGAGGGCGGGAAGCTCTTGTCATAGACGATGTTCAGCCCGTCCTGCTTGGCGTTCGCGCGGGCGCCCTTGACCGCATTCTGCGCGAATTCCGCGTCCGCACCGGCAATCGCCACGCTCTTCAGGCCCTTTTCCTTGGCGATATCGAAGAAGCCGCGGGACCAATCCTGGGCCGGGTTCGGACCGGCGGGCATGATCTGGAAGTAGCGGTCGTACTTGAACTTGTGGTTCACGTCGAGACCGAACAGCCCCAGGAACACCTTGCCGGACCGCATGACGATGGGCATGGCCGGCGCGATCACGTCGGTGCCGTAGCTGGAAACCACGAGGTCGACCTTGTCGACGTTCAGCAGCTTGGTGTAGATGGCCGGCACCTTCGCGGGCGTCGTGGCATCGTCGTAATACACCAGTTCGACGGGGCGTCCGAGAAGGCCGCCTTTCTTGTTGACGTCGTCGCGCCAGATCTCCATGGCGATCAGCGCGCTCTTGCCGCCGGCGCCGAGAACGCCGGTGAGCGCCATCGAGAAACCGATCTTGATGGGCTTGCCGGATTGCGCACTCACCTGCGGCGAGTAGGCAACGACCACCGCCAACGCGGCAATGGCTAGTACTAGTTGTCTGAAGAATCGCATCGAAAACGCCTCCCAGAAATGATGTCAAAGCCTCACCGGATCATTTCGTCAGTGTCCGGTATCGAAAAATTCGAGGAGACGGTAGCACACGGAAATTGCCCACGAAAGCGCGAAAGCAGAGTGACGATACTCCCGCCGGGCGATGCCTATTCGGTCTTGCCGAGTGCGCGAAGCACACGTTCCGGGGTCATCGGGTTGACGGTCAACCGCGCGCCCAAGGGCAGCAAGGCGTCGTTGACCGCGTTAAGGATCGCCGCGGGCGCCCCGCCGGTTCCGCCTTCCCCGGCGCCTTTCGCGCCGAGTTCGGAATCGCTATTGGGACTGGTCACGTGGCCAACCTCGATGTCGGGCATCTCCGCGGCCATGGGCACCAAATAGTCGGCGAGGTTGCCGTTGAGAAGCTGCCCCTCGTCGCTGTAGAGGCACTCTTCGTAGAGCGCGCCGCCGATGCCCTGAATCACGCCGCCGCGCACCTGCTCTTCCACCAGCAACGGATTAATCACCGTGCCGCAATCCTCGACCACCCAATAGTTAAGCAGTTTCACCATGCCCGTATCCACATCGACCTCGACGTGGGAGCAATGGATGCCGTTGGTGAACGCGAAGGGAAACTTCTTGGGCACGTGGTGCCGGGTGGCGATGAGCTCCGACTGATAATCCTTGGGCAGGGTATCGGCCCGGTAGTAGACCACCCGTCCGACCTCGGCGAGGCTGATCCGTTCGTTGCCCGTATCGGTATCGACAACCGCGTTGTCCCGGATATCGAGCTTCCGCGGTTCCGACTGCAGCATGATGCCGGCGACTTCCAATATCTGATCCCGGAGGGCGTGGCCGGCCTGCGCCGCCGCTTCGCCGGCGATGCCGGTGCCGCGGGAGGCCCAGGTGCCGCCGCCATAGGGGGTGATCTCCGTATCGCCGGTGATGATCTTGATCTTGTCCGGGGTCACGCCGACCGCCGTCGCGGCGACCTGCGAAAGGACCGCTTCGGCGCCCTGCCCCTGTTCGGTGACGCCCGACGCGACAATCAGGTTGCCCTTGGCATCCAGGCGCAGGGTCACACCGTCCTGGGCCGAGATCGGCGCGCCGCCGACCCCGTAGAACATGGGGCTGGGGCTCGTCACCTCGATCATGCAGGCAAATCCGATACCGCGATAGATACCGGATTCCCGCGCCGTCTCCTGGTCGGCCCGCAACCCCGCGTAATCCACCATGCCGAGCAGCTTGTCCTTTGCGGCATGGTGGGAGAGCTTGTCGAACAGCATGCCGGTGACGGACTTGGTCGGATAGGCATCGTCGGGGATCAGGTTCCTTGCCCGGATTTCCACCACATCCATACCCAACGCCTGGGCCGCATGATCGACCAGCGCTTCCTGCATCGCGGTGGCGATGGGGTGGCCGACCGCCCGGTATTGGCACATCAGCGGCTTGTTCTGAAACACCACCCGACCCCGCGCCCGATAGTTTTCGATGGTGTAGGGCCCGCCGGTCAGATTGAGCACCTGATTGATCTCGATGCCGCTCGACCGCGGGTACATGGAGTAGGGTCCGATACCGGTGAGGTCGTCGAAATCGATGGCGAGAATTTTGCCGTCCCCGGCAACCGCCATCCGCGCCTTGATCGTGTGATGGCGGGCATGAATGTCGGCCGTAAAGCTTTCCATCCGGTCGGGGATGAATTTCACCGGCCGCTTCAGAAGCATGGTCAACGCGGCGGTCGCGATCTCGTCGCCGTAGGTGTGCACCTTGATGCCGAACGCGCCGCCCACATCCTTGCAAATCACCCGAACCCGGTGCTCCTCGAGACCGAAGTGCTTGGCGAAGATCGCCTGAAGCATGTGCGGACCCTGGGTCGACATATAGACCGTGAGTTGTTCCTCGGACGGATCCCAACTGGAGATAATGGATCTTGGTTCCAGCGTGACGCCGGTGTGGCGGCCGAAGGTGAACTCGTCCTCGACGACCACGGCCGCCTGATCGAATGCGGCGTCCACATCGCCTTCGTCGACGATCCGCTCCCAACAGAGATTGTTGCCGTACTCTTCGTGGATCACCGGTGCGTCGGCATCGAGCGCCGCCGACATGTCGCAGGCGGCCGGCAGTTCGGCCCAGTCCACTTCGACGAGCTCGACGGCGTCTTCGGCCTGCGCGCGGGTCTCGGCAACCACGGCAACCACCGGCTCCCCCTGCCAGCGCGCCCTGTCGATGGCCATCGGGTATTGCGGAGGTGAGCGCATGCCCTCCAGATGGGTGAGAACACCGACATAGGGTTCACACAGTTCGGCGATCTCCTTTCCGGTGAAGACACCGGCGACTCCCGGCGCCGCCTTGGCCGCATCGGCGTTGATCGACTTGATGTCGGCGTGGGCGAACGGCGAGCGCAGGTACGCCGCATGGACCATTCGCGGCAGCTTGATGTCGTCGGTGAACGTGCCGCGGCCATGGAGCAGCCGCTGGACGTTGGGACGGGGAACCGAGCGGCCGATATAGCTGTTGGGCCGATCGTGAACGGTGACAACGGGGCTATCAGCCATTATTTCTCTCCCCGGTTTTTCCCGGTTTCCTCTATGGCGTCGACAATGGCCTGGTAACCGGTGCAGCGGCAGAAATTGCCGGAAATGTGCTCCCGGATTTCCGTTCGGCCAGCGCCGGGGTTCTCGGCCAGCAATTCGGCGGCCGTCATCAGCATGCCCGGCGTGCAGAAACCGCATTGCGCCGCATTGCGGGTCTTGAAGTTTTCCTGCAGATCGGCGATCTCGCCGCTTTCCGACAGGCCTTCGATGGTCAGGACCTGGGCGCCGTCGGCCTGGACGGCCAGCATCAGGCAGCCGCGGACGATGGTCCCGTCGACCCTGACGGTACAGGCGCCGCAAACGCCGTGTTCGCATCCGATGTGGCTGCCGGTGAGTTCCAGTTCCTCGCGGAGGAAGTCGACGAGGTTCATCCGGGGTTCGACCGCGCGCGAGACCCGTTCGCCATTGACCGTCGCGGTCACGACGACAGGGGGAATATCGATGGAATCCGGCATGGTCTACGCTCCCGCGATGCGCTTCAGCGCCCGCTCGGTCATCACCCGCGCCAAGTGAAGCTTGGTCGCGGCGGTGGAATTCATGTCGTCGAACGGGTCGAGGTCGTCCTGGAGCGCCGACTGCGCGGCGCCGATGCTCGCCTCGTCAATGGCGTTTCCGGCAAGCGCGGCCCCCGCCCCTTCGGCCAGCATGGGCGTGCCGCCGGCGGCCAGGTAGACCAGCCGGGCGGCCTCCACGGCCGCCCCATTCACGGTGACGGATGCCATGACGCCGGCCATGCCGTAATCCCCATGACGCCGCGCCACCTCTTCAACGGCGAAGCGCTGGTTGCCGGCGGCCACCGGCACTTCGATGGCGGTGATCAGCTCACCCTCTTCGAGCGCCGTGTCGTAGAGACCACGGAAAAATTCGCCGGCGCTCACCTTGCGGCGGCCGCCCGAACCGGCAATCTCGACCGCTCCGTCAAGCGCCAGCAGGCACGCCGGCAGTTCGGCCGCGGGATCGGCAAAGGCGATGCTGCCCCCGATGGTTCCGCGGTTGCGGATCGCCGGATGGGCGATCAACGGCACGGCTTCGGCGATCAGCGGCGCCTGCGCCGCGATGACCTCGGACCTCTCCAGTTCCCGGTGACGGGTGAGCGCGCCGATACGAACCGTGCCGCCGTCGACGGAGATGCCGGACAATTCCCCGATGCCGTTAATGTCGACCAGCAGGTCGGGCGCGCTCAGGCGCATGTTGAGGGTGGCAACCAGGCTTTGGCCGCCGGCGAGAAGGGTTGCGTCACCACCGAGGAGGGCGATCGCCTCATCGACGGAGGACGGCTTGGCGTAATTGAATGGTGCAGGTTTCACGTCAGACCCGGGTGAAGTTGTTCATGGGGCCGCCGAGACGGCGTCGGTTATTGCTTCGTACCTTGCCCAACTCGACCAAGGAGAGTCAACGCACCTTGACGTACGTGTAGCTTGTCCGACCTGCGGTCACAATGTTGACTCGCGGCGGACCCATCGGTACGTTCCACTCTTCTATAAGACTGCTCGCGTTCCAGTGAGTTCAATTTTCAATCGGCGTCTAAATTTCCTACTGGGAGTGTCCTAAATGAGAAAATCCATCAGAAGCTCTTCGGCGGTATTCGCCACCGCCATCGGCGCGGCGGCCCTCATGGCCGTGACCGCCACCGACGCAAAGGCGGAATGGCCGGAGCGTCCGATTACGGTTGTCGTGATGTACGGCGCCGGCGGCGGTACCGATACCGTTCTCCGGACGCTGGTTGGTGAGATGACCAAATCGACGGGCTGGAAAATCAACGTCATCAACAAGCCGGGTGCGGTCGGCGGTGTTGCGACCAAGTTTGTCGCGGGCAAGAAAGCCGACGGCTACACGCTTTTGGGGGCGGCCAATTACAACAAGTACGCCAGCGTCATGGGCCACACCGAAACGCGGGCCTGGAAAGACTGGCAGTACATGCAGGCCGCGAATTCCCTTGGCAGCTGGTCCGTCCGTCCGGACTCCAAGTTCAAGACCTTCGAAGACGTCATCAAAGCGGCGCGGGCCAATCCCGGAAAGGTCACCATCTCGACCTCCGGCACCGGCGGTCTGTGGCATGAACTGGCCGCGGTCGTCGCCGTGTCGGCGGGCGTGACCTTGAAGTACGTTCCCTACAAGGGCGGCAAACCGGCGACGCTTGCCGGTCTCAATGGCGAGACCATGATCGCCGGCGGCGGCGTGCACGAGCACATCGAGTTCATTCGCGCGGGCAAGCTTGTCCACATCCAGCAAACCGGCACCAAGGATCTGGATGCGGGCGGCGGAAAGATGTTGAAATCCGTCGGCAATTTCCTGCCGCAGATCAAGAGCCAGCTGCCCTTCTCCGGCATCTACAATCTTGCGATGCTGAAGGGCGTTCCGAAGGATGTCCAAGCCAAAATTCAAAAGGCTTTCGTCGCGGCCGTTAAATCCGACGCCTTTGCCAAAGTCGCGAAGCAGAAATTCTTCGACATCGATATTCGTACAGGTTCGGACGCCAGCCGCCGTGCGGCCCAGGTCGAAGTACAGACCGCGGCAACCTTCGAGAAACTGGGCATCAAGGGCGCCCGGTCGCTGAAAGCGCTTGGTCTGCCCAAGCCCGAGAATTTCGATGCCTGGTGGGACAAGCAGAGCAAGATGATGATGAAGTAACCGCCGTCCCTTGGATGGCATTATCCTTGAATACGGGTGAGTTGCGGCAATCGCGGCTCACCCGTATTTTATTTGTGTCTTAGAAAAAGTCCTCAGGGCAAAGGCCGCTCCGCGATGGCAGAAGGTCAAAAATCCAGGATAGAAGCCGATATCGAGAGCCTGGAAAAAGGCGTCTTTACCGGCGAGGAAGGCGGCGACGAGCGCTCCACCCCGCGGAAGGACTTCATCGCTTCGGTCGCCGTCGCGGTACTCGGCATATTCGCCATGATCCTGTCGGTTCGGCTCGGCAACCCGGAGAGCATATTCACGGCGCCGGGCGTCCTGCCGTTCATCACCGGCGCGAGCCTCGTGGTGATGGGGGCCGGTTTGTTCCTGAAAACCAAACGGCGTTACGGAATGGACGAGATGCTCGCGGGCGACAGCCTGCGGACGGTAAGGAATTACCTCTCCGATCCCGAAGCCCGCCGCACACTGATGCTGATGCTGGTGATTTTCGCCTACGTCATGATCCTCGGTCAGACCGATCTGGACTGGCGGTTCAAGACGGCGGTTTACACCTTCCGATTCTCCGGGTTCGAACTGATTTCCATACCCTTCATCTTCTTCATCCTGCGGTTTTTCTGGCGCTCCACCCTTCTCAATTGTTTTTTGGTGGCGACCGGTATCGTCGTATTCCTAGCGGTCGTATTCCGGGACGGGTTTCAGATTCTCCTCCCCGGCGCGGGCTGAGGAGACAGGGCATGTTCGAGCTCCAGGAAGTCCTCGCCCAGGCCGCCATCGCCTTTCAGCCCTGGATGATCTTTGTCTGCCTGATCGGCGTGACCCTGGGCATCCTGTGGGGCGCCATGCCGGGCCTGTCGACGACCATGGCGATGGCCCTGCTGATCGGGCTCTCCGTCGGCATGTCTCAACATGTCGCCATCATGTTCATGCTCGGCGTATATACGGGCAGCGTGTTCGGCGGCGCCATCTCCGCGGTGTTGATCAACATTCCGGGCACGCCCGATGCCGTTCCGACCATGATCGAAGGCCATGCCCTGGCCAAGCGGGGCGAAGGCGGCCTGGCGCTTGGCACCGCGATCATGGGCTCGTTCATGGGCAACTGGATCGGCATCATTCTCCTGATCGCGTTTATTCCGGCCATTCTGTTTCTCGCCCTGCAGTTCCGGTCCTGGGAAATGTTCCTGTTGTCCATGTGGGGGATCGCCATCTGCGGCTCCATGTCCGCCGGGGACATGCCGATCAAAGGCTGGATTTCGGGCTGGATCGGCCTGCTGATTTCGTTCGTCGGGCTCGATGCCATTCACGGCGTGCCGCGCTTCACCTTCGGAGTCCGCATTCTTGAGGACGGCATCAGCTACATACCGCTGCTGATCGGCCTGTTCGGGCTGACGGAAATCTTGAAAGTGCTGCCGCAATACAGCCCGCCGGGCATTCCGAGCGAGGTCGGCAAAGTCGTCCCGCCGCTGAAGAAGCTGATCGGCTACACCCGGACCGCCGTCCGTTCCGGCATCGTCGGCACGATCATCGGCGCCATCCCGGGCGCCGGGGCCAATGTCGCGTCGTTCCTGTCCTACGACATCGGCCGGCGACGGGCAAAGCCGGAAGAACGGAAAAAATGGGGCAAGGGGTCGTATGAGGCCATCGTTTCGGCGGAAGTGGCCAACAACGCCAATGTGGGCGGCTCCATGCTGCCGACCCTGACGTTGGGCATTCCGGGCAATGCCGCGGCGGCGGCCATTCTCGCCGCTTTGGAAATGAAGAACGTGGTGGTCGGCCCGACCATCCAAACGGAAAACCCCGGCATCATATTCTTCATCTATATCGGCCTGATCATCGCCAACTTCCTGATGTATTTCATGGCGATCGCCCTGATCAAACCGTGCGTCAAGCTGTTCAGCCTGCCGCGCACGCTGTTGATGCCGCTGATCATTCCGATCTGCGTGATGGGCGCTTTCGCCGTCAGCCTGAATTATTTCGACGTCTATTTGATGTTCATCGCCGGCATCGCCGGCTACATCCTGCATCGCTTCGGCTTTCCCTTGGCGCCGATGGTGCTTGCGGTCATCCTCGGTCCGCTGGCCGATGAGAACCTGCGCCGGGCCTTGCTGGTGTTCGAGGATAGATCATTCTGGTGGATCATCTCGGAGCGGCCGATCGGCACCATTCTCATCGTGATCGTCCTCTACACCTTCTACGACGGCATTTTCCGGAGAGGGAAGACGGCCTGATTTCGCGGGCTTGCGGGCTGTCTTTTGCGGAATTGGCTGGGTAAAATCCCGGCCAATCGAACAACCATCCTTCCGCACTAGGGATCAGCACATGCGACTAGTTACGTTCACCGCCAACGGCGCGGAATCCATCGGCGTCCTGGACGGCGAAATTGTCGTCGGCCTTTCCCAGGCCGCGCCGGACCTGCCCGCCGACATGAACGGCTTCATCGAAGCCGGCGATGCGGCCCTCGCGCGGGCGGCCGATGCCGTTGCGAATGCGGGCGACGGCGCGAAACATCCCGTGGGCGAGGTCAAACTGCTCTCTCCGATCCCCGTGCCGCGCAGGGATGTGATGGCGGTGGGACGGAACTATCACGAGCATGCCAGGGAATTCCACGATTCCGGCTTTGACGCCACCGCCGGTGCGACGGCCGTTCCGGATCATCCGATCATTTTCACCAAGGCGACCACCAGTGTTTCCGGTCCCGGCGATCCCATTCTCACGGAGTTGGACCCGACCGGCTCCGTCGACTACGAGGGCGAACTCGCCGTGATCATCGGCAAGGAGGGCCGCGGCATCTCCAGGGAAGACGCCTTCGGCTACGTTTACGGTTACACGGTCTGCAACGACGTCACCGCCCGCAATCTGCAGCACCAGCACAAGCAATGGTTCATCGGCAAAAGCCCCGACGGTTACTGCCCGCTTGGCCCCGCTATCGTGACCGCCGACGAGGCCGGCCCCCCGGACGATTTCCGGCTCACCACCCATGTGAACGGCGAAAAGCGCCAGGATTCCAGCTGCGGCGCGCTGATATTCGATATTCCGGCCCTGATCGAATGCATCTCGGCCGGGACCACCCTCAAACCGGGCGACATCATCGCCACCGGCACCCCGGTGGGCGTTGGCATCGGCTTCGATCCGCCCATCTTCCTGAAACCGGGCGACGTGGTGAGCGTCACCATCGAGCCCCTGGGGACACTGGAAAACCCGGTGAGATAGACCATGTCCGAGAAAGCGCCAATCCCCGCCCAAGGTTTGGATCACGTGTCGATTGCGGTTCCCGATCTGGAGGCCGCCATCCGGCTCTATCGGGAGCGGTTCGGCTGCCGGGTGAGCAAGCCCTCCGAAAATCGCCGCCAGGGCGTTCGCATGGTGATGATCCAGCTGGAGAACGCCCGAATCGAACTCATGGAGCCTCTTGGCGAGGACTCGCCCATCGCCAGGTTTCTGGAACGCAATCCGGCGGGCGGCATCCATCATTTTTGTCTGACCACCCCGGACGTGGACGAAGCCGCCGCCGCCGCAAACGAGAAGGGAGTCCGCGTCCTCGGCGAGCCGACGCCGGATAGCCGTCTATTCTTCATTCATCCCAAGGATTCCATGGGCGCCCTCATCGAAATCGAAGAAACCCACTAACCCGACCCACGCACAAGGGAGAAAACCCGTGCCGCTTGAACGCAGCTACAACGAAATTCTGTTCGAGGTGAAGGACGACGTCGCCTGGATCACCATCAACCGCCCGGAGGTGATGAACGCCTTCCGCGAGCAGACCCTGGACGAACTCATCGATGCGGTGAAGTCGATCCGCGAGGACCAGTCCATCGTCGCCGGCGTCATCACCGGCGCGGGCGACAAGGCGTTCTCCGCCGGCGGCGACTTCCACGCCATGATGAAGCTCAACCGCGCCAACGCGATGCACTGGAACGACCGGATGCTCGGGCTCGCCATGGCCATTCGCGGCGCCACGGTGCCGATGATCGCGATGGTTCACGGCTACTGCATGGGCGGCGGCCACGAACTGGCGCTCTGGTGCGACCTGGTGATCTCGGCCGATGACGGCATTTTCGGCCAGACCGGCGCCAAGGTCGGCGCCTGCCCGACAGTCGGCGCGACCCAGTACATTCCGCGCCTTATCGGCGACCGGCTGGCCAAGGAAATGATATTCCTCTGCCGGCGGTTCAGCGCCGAGGAGGCCGCCGAGATCGGCCTCATCAACAAGGTCGTACCCAAAGCCAATCTTCGCGAGGAGACGGAGGCCTGGTGCCGGCAAATCAAGGGCTATTCGGGCCAGACCCTGCGGGCAACCAAGAAGTCCCTCAACTTCGAATCCGACGAATTGTACGCATCCTGGCAGCAGGGTATGGAACTGCTGGCCGAGATCTGGGGTTCCGAGGAGTCCCTGGAAGGCATGAACGCGTTCCTGGAGAAACGGCCGGCCGATTTCCACAAATTCCGGCTCCAGCGGAAAGAGAAGGTCGACACCTATCTCGATGATCTGGCGAATGACCGCAATATGGCGCCGCCCAGGGGCTGATCCATGAATTCGGATATCCAGGGTGCGCTCCACGGCATCCGGGTGATCGACCTCACCCGGATACTCGCCGGGCCGTTCTGCACCATGAATTTGGGCGACATGGGCGCCGGGATCATCAAAATCGAGCAGCCCGGCCGGGGCGACGATACCCGAAGCTGGGGCCCTCCCTTCGCCGGCGGCGAAGCGGCCTATTTCCTGGGCATCAACCGCAACAAGCGGAGCGTGACCCTCAATCTGAAAGACGAGCGCGGGCGGGAAATCCTGCGCAAACTGCTCGCCGGCGCCGACGTCCTGATCGAAAACTTCAAGCCCGGCCAGATGGACGGCTGGGGCTTCACCCGCGCATGGATGGAGGAGAACGCGCCGCAGGCGGTGCACTGTTCGATCACCGGCTATGGCGACAAGGGACCCAAGGGCGGCATGCCGGGCTACGACTTCCTGCTGCAAGCCGAAAGCGGACTCATGAGCATCACCGGCGAGAAGGATGGCGGCCCGACCAAGCTCGGCGTCGCCATCGTCGACGTGTGCACCGGCCAATACGCGGCGATGACAATTCTGGCCGCCCTCCAGGCGCGCCACCGCACCGGCAAGGGGCAAAGGATCGATCTGTCGCTGTTCAACACCTCGCTGTCCATGCTGATCAACGTGGCGTCCAACCATTTGATCGGCGGCGGCCGGCCGGGCCGGTTCGGCAACGGCCACCCGAACGTCGTGCCGTACGCCGACTATCCCTGCGCCGAGGGGGAAATCGCGCTGGCGGTCGGCAACGACCTTCAGTTCGGGAAGTTCGCGGGACTGGTCGGACATCCGGAATGGGCCGCGGACGATCGGTTCAAGACCAACGCGGGGCGGGTTACGAACCGCGACAAGCTGGACCCCCTCATCATCGACGCGCTCACGGCAAGGTCCGCCGAAGACTGGATGGCTCTGTTCGAGGCCGGGGGTATTCCATGTTCGAAGGTCAATGCCGTCGACGAGTCGCTGGCGAGCGCCCAGGCGATTGCCAACGACATGGTCGTGGAGATGGATCACCCGACGGCGGGACCGATCCGCGCCCTGGGAATCCCGTACGGGTTCTCCGATACGCCGGCCGGGGTGCAGTCGCCGCCGCCGGTTCTGGGCGCCGATACGGACGACGTCCTGGCCGAATTGGCGGAGTTGAGCGCCGGGGAAATCGCCGCGCTTCGGGAAGACGGCGTCGTCTAGCAGGCTGTTAGCGGACGACGAGGACGATCTTCCCCCGGACGTGCCCGGTGGCGCTCAATTCATGGGCGGCGCGGATTTCCGATAGAGGCATTTCCCGGATTTCCGGCGGCCTGATCGCGCCATCCGAATAAAGTTCGGCGATCCGGCGCATATATTTGCCGTCCCGGGCCACATTCGGATGCAGGACCTCGATGTCGTCCCGGCCCACTTCGGCGCCTGCCGGCGGCGGCGCGTTCCACGCCAGCCGCCCGCCGGATTTCAGCACGCCATACGACCGCACCTGAACCTCGCCGCCGATCAGATCATAGACCGCGTCGACGTCCGACACCGCCTCGGTGAAATCCGTTTCGTTGTAATCGATCACCTCGTCGGCCCCGAGGCTCTTGAGGTAATCATGGTTTCGGCCGCTCGCGGTGGTGACGACATGCGCGCCCATATGGCGCGCGAATTGAACGGCGAAATTACCCACGCCGCCGGCGCCGCCCTGGATCAGGATGGTTTCCCCTTTTTTCAGCCCGAGATACTCCTCGATGGAAATCATGGCCGTAAGGCCGGTCAGGGCGAGGGCCGCGGCTTCGGCGTGCGACATGGCGTCGGGCTTCCTGCCGCAGAGATCGGCGCGGATCGCCAAGCGTTCGGCATAACACCCTTCCTGACCGGTGTCGGTAACCCCGAATACGGCATCCCCGACCGACAGGCCGGATACCCCGTCGCCCAGTTCGGCGACGACGCCGGAGAAATCCCGGCCCAGAATGTGAGGGAACGCGGCCTTGACGGCGTCCCGGCGGCGGCCTTCGCGAACCTTCCAATCCGCCGGGTTCACGGTCGCCCGGTGGATGTCGACCAGCACCTGCCCGGCGGCGGGAATGGGATCATCGGTTTCTTCGAAATCCAGAACCTCGGCACCGCCGAAGTCCTTCATCAAGACGGCTTTCATGCGCTTTACCTAACTGACGATCGGGTTGCGGCGGCAGGCAATCATGCCGCCAGCGTTTTCATCCATTCGAGCGACTCGAGTGTCGGCACCGTCGGCATGTATTCCAGCGCCACCCACTTGTCGTACCCCAGGTCATCGAGATCCTTGAGAAATGTCCCGTAGTCGATCTCGCCGGTTCCCGGTTCGCCGCGGCCGGGCGTATCGGCAATCTGAATGTTGCCGATCAGGTCCAGATGTTCGCGAATGACCGCGATCATGTCCGGCTCCGTCGTGTACATATGATAAACGTCGTACTCGATGCCGATATTGGGATGACCGACGGCGTCGATAACCTCCATGATCTCGGCGGTATCGCGAAGAATGGAATTGGGCCGGATATCGGGATTGAGCGCCTCGATCAGGACCGGCACGCCGATATCCCCCATGGCGTCGCCGACCGCCGGCAGATTTTCCTTGAAGACGTCAATCGCCTCCGCACGGGAAACCCCCTCGGGCGGCATATAGGCCGGAATGACGAAGCCGGTGGGTTTGAGCGCCGAGGCGTATTTGACCCCGGCCGCCAGGTTTTCCTTGAAAGCCTCCTGCCTGCCGGGCGCCGCCATCACCAGCGGCCCCATTTGGATGCCCTCGCCGACGGCGATATTGATCACCGACATATCCTGCTCATGGGCATCCATTTCGCGCCGGATGGCATCCAGGTCCAGGTCATAGATGAAAAGGAATTCGACCGCCTTGAACCCGGCGGCCGCCGCCGCGCCAATGCGTGCGATGGAATCTTCCTCCTCGGTGAACATCATCCCGAGGTTGGCGGAATATTTGAGTGTCATGTGATCCTCGCCGGTAATAGGACTTGGTTCCGCGCTACTTTGCCAAATCTATGGATTTGATCCAGTACTTCCGCGACAGAAATCGAATTTCGTCGGGCGTTACTCTCCGAACGATGACCGCGTCTCCCTCCTCGCCCGACAGCGCACCCAGTTCCTGATAGATCTCCATATGGAAGGCTTCGGCTCTGAAATTCGCCGTGACGAGGATATCGATGGTTTCGGCCCCTTGATCGATACGGGCCTGAACGTCGCCGGCGATGCGGGATGGGCCGGTAATGTACCCATATGCCTGGAATGCGATGACGAAAGCCGCGACCAGGCTGACGAACCGGACGTCCCGCCGGTGATACCACCGCCGGCGCCTGAAGCCGGTCTCGCTGACCACGCCCGACTGATATTCGCCCGCGAGAACGTTGCCCTCGGCGTCGGTCTGTGCACGCGCCATCCTAGGTCGGCCTCCAGACCAGTCCCCAACGCTCCACCGTCCATTTCTCCAGGGGCGCCAACAGATACTTGTCGGTGGCCATGAAGATGATGGAGATGAAGATCACGCCGAGGAAGACCTCCTCGATCTTGAACTCGGCGGCGGAGGTGAAGATCATGAACCCGAGGCCGCTGTCACCGCCGATCATCTCGGCCGCGATCAGCGCCCGCCAGCCGAACCCCATGGACATGCGCATGCCGGTGATGATCGAGGGCATGGCCCCCGGCAAATAGACCTGCTTGATCACATCCCAGCGACTGCCGCCCATGGTCAGCACGCTCTCCTCGTAGACCTTGGCGACCGAACGGACGCCAAGCATGGAGTTGAAGAACATCAGCCAGAAAATGGTGTTCAGCATGATGAACAACGTGGTCACCCAGCCGACGCCGAACCACACGATCGCCAGCGGGATCCAGGCGATACCCGAGATCGAATTGGCGAACACGCCGACCGGCTCGAGGAATTTGGAGAGCGTCCGGCTCATCCCGCAAAGAATGCCGAAGGCGATGCCCAGCGGCAGACCGACGATTGCCGCCAATATCACCCGTCCAACGCTGGAAAACACATGGGTGGTGATCAGACAGCTATTGTCCAGCATGACCAGAGCGACGAACCCGGCGCAATCCTCCTGCAGGAAGAAGATCGCCTCCCAGACATCACCGATGGGCGGAATGAACACCGGCGGCAGCCAGTCGAACACCGTATTGGCGTGCCAAATGGCGATCATCACCGCGAACGGGATGGACCCCAGGATAATCTTGCGGAGCCGTTGGCGCCCAAAGCGCCGCTGGATGGCAATGGAGAGATTTCCGACCGCCGTGGTCATCGCTGCACCAGCCCCCATCTCTCGATGGTGTCGGCTTCGATGGGCCGCAGCAGATAATGATCGAGAATGATCCAGGTCAGTCCGATCATCACCATGCCCAGAATCACCTCGGCGGTCCGGTCCGCGTCCTGGCCGGTGAAAATCATCCAGCCCAGGCCCTGCCGGCCGGCCAGCATTTCACCGGCGATCACCGCCCGCCAGGCAAAGCCGATGCTGAGGCGGGAACCCGTCGCGATATGCGGCATGGCGCCCGGAAACAGCACGTCCTTCATGATCTGATATTTGCTGGCGCCCATGGTCCGCGCCGCATTGACGTAGCGAATTGGGATTTCCCGGACGCCCGACAAAACGTTGAAGGCGATCGGGAAGAAGCTGGTGTAAAGAATGACGGCGAGAACCGTGGTGTCCGAGTTGCCCCACCAGATCACCACGATCGGAAAGATGGCGATGCCCGAGACCGACTGGAAGAAGTTCATCATCGGGTGGAACATATCCGCGACGGTCTTGTTCAAACCGAGCAGTAAACCGAACGGGATACCGGCCGCCAAGCCGATGGAGCTTCCGATGATGAGCCGCACCAGCGTATCGCTGTAGTAGCTGGGCAGCAGCCCTTTGACGAGCATGTCCACCGACGACAACGAAACGGCCAACGGCGATGGCAGATAGCGCGCCGGATTGGGGATGGTCTCCGAGATGATCGTCCACCCGATGAGGACGACGACCACCAGGATGACCAGGTTCATGGCGTCGATTTTCAGCAGTTGCTGAAAATGCCACCACAGCCGGTCCATGCTACTCCTCGACTGCAATGGATACCTCCTCGCGCACCGATGCGAGAATGCGGTCGCGGGCCGCGATGAAGATCGCGTTGTCGTTCATGGCCGTCCAGTTGCGCTGCTCGCGCGGAATACCAATCTCGACGATTTCCTTCAAACGGCCGGGCCGCGCCGAAAATACCAGGCAGCGATCGGCCAGGAACGCCGCCTCCTCCACCGAGTGAGTGATAAAGAGGATGGTCTTGTGGGTCGCCATGGCGATCCGGTTGAGCTCCTCTTGAAGGGTAATGCGGGTTTGCGCATCCACCGCCGCGAACGGTTCGTCCATCAGCATGACCACCGGATCGGCGCAAAGGGTGCGGGCCACCTGGCAGCGCTGCTTCATGCCGCCGGAAAGTTCGTGAGGAAATTTTTCTTCGAACCCGGTCAAGCCGACGAGGTCGATGAACTCCTGAACCCGCTTCTCCCGCTCGGCCTGCGGTACTTTGCGAATCTCCAGGCCGTGACCGATGTTCTTGGCAACCGTACGCCACGGCAGGATGGCGTGCTCCTGAAAGACCACCCCCCGGTCGGGACCCGGACCATGAATAACGTTGCCGTCAACGCTCGCCGTACCGATTTTGTAGGGCAGCAGCCCGGCGAGGATGTTCAGGAGGGTGGATTTTCCGCAGCCCGACGGGCCGACGACGGAAACCAACTCTCCCTCGTAAAGCTCTAAATTAATGTCCTCCAAGGCGTGGACCGACTCGCCGGTATATTCGTCCGGGTAATAATGCGTCAGGCCCTCAACAACGAGTTTCGGCGTCATCGAATTCATGGCAGCGCTCGTTATGATTATTTCATTGCAACAATGGCGGGCGCGAGCAACCTCACGCCCGCCATCATCCATTCGGCCTGCGGCTAGCTCTTGCTGAGGTCGGCGAACCACTCCGGATGGTCCTTCATCGTGTTGTTGATGAAGGAGAAGTCGAAGTACTGATCCGGATCATAGGGTTTCTTCATCTTCTTCTGGGCGATCAGCTGCTTGACCGAGAAGTTGAAGGCCTTCTTGGTGTTCTCGCCGATCCGCACGTCGAAGACGATGTGCTTCATGGTCCGCTTCACGAGATTCTTGTCGGCGCCGCGGATGAACCGGGACCCGATTTCGGCAACCTCATCGGCGTTCTTGGGCTGGCGGATATACCAAGCGGACTGGGCCATGGCGTCGACAACGCCCTGGGTCTTCTTGCGGTCGGCATAGACCTTTTCAGGCAGGCCATGGAGGCCGGCGCAGAAGCAGACGTGGTCGCCGCCGCGGGAGACGAGGGTCGCCCCCTTCACCTTGTCGAGCGCACGCGTGAGGTTCGGCTCCCAGGCGACGATCGCGTCCACGCCACCGGTGTCCAGAACCGAGACGAGGCTCGGCGGACGGGTGTTGATGCGCTGATAGTCACGGGTGGTGATGCCGTTCTTCTCGAGGACGGTGCGGAGATACAGATCGCCGGTGCTGGCAAACGTCACGCCGACCTTCTTGCCCTTGAGATCGTTGATGGTCTTGATGCCGGTGCCGGCGCGCGCCGCGATTCCGACGAAGTCGTCACTGGTCGATTTCAGGAATGAACCGCCGGTGTAGCCCACGAAACCGCGGACCTTGAAGCCGCGCTCCAGCGCCGCCGGCAGGTTGGTGAATGCGGCGGGAGCAAAATCCATCTCGCCGGCACGGAGCGACTTGGTGAGCGCGCCGCCGGTGTTCCGGGTCACGACCTTGGCGTCGATGCCGTTGGCCGCGAAAAAGCCCTTCGCCTGCGCGACAAACACGATCAGGCCACCGACATTGGCCGCCGCGCCGACATTAACGGTCTGCGCGTTGGCGGTCATCGCCGCTGCCATCATCGGGACAGCCGCGACGGCCGCCATTGTATATTTGAGTACTCTCTTCATAAACGCCTCCCTAAGGCACTTGGGTGAAACACTCGCGACCATTCCGCAAATGCGGCCGTCACGAATACGAACGAAGTAACCTGCCTATTCCCCTTTACGGGCATTGTGCAAACGACTACACACCGTCCTTCTAAGGAATAGACTTATATAAGACCATAAACAATATAATCGCGTTTGTTTGAATACGGTACCTACTTGCGCATAACGCACCCATCGGAAATCACCCCCGTATGGAACATGCGATCCGGGGATTGATTAATCCACGGCAAACAATATTTTGCGAAACTCCGGCGCCGGGAGGCGTAGGCGCCGGCCTCCGAATCAAAGGGTTGAATGCATGACTGACACGGTAGACGAGATCGGCTTGGCAATTATCGGCTGCGGCACCATCGGCCGCATCCGCGCAAAATATGCGCGCGAATATCCGGGGGTGAAGTGGCTCGGCCTCGCGGACATAAACGAACCCCTCGGCCGTAAGCTGGCGGAGGATACCAAGGCGGATTTCTTCACCACGTCCGCCGAGGAGCTGATCAAGCGCTCCGAAGTCAATGCGGTGATGATCATCACCGAGGAAAACAAACATACCGAGCCGACGCTGCTGGCGGTCGAGCAGGGCCACAAACTGTTTATCGAAAAGCCGCTGGCCACCGAGGCCCGGGAATCCAAACAGATCCTCGACGCCATCACCGGGGAAGGTCTGGATGCCTGCGTCGGCTATACCCAGCGTTTTCGCCGCCGTTTCCTCACCGTCAAGGAACGCCTCCAAACCGGCCAGATCGGCGACGTGCACTCGGTCGTGACCCGCGCCTTCATGAACCGGATGGTGCCCATCGCCACCATCGCCAAGACCAACGAGCGGCATAATTTGACGCCGATGGTGGTGTCCGGCACCCACTCCCTCGACATGTCCATGTGGCTGATGGAAGGCAAGATGCCGAAGTCCATCTACGCCAAGTCCGTCGATCCGGTGCTGTCCGAGTGGGGCACCAAGGACTCCACCTTCGGCATCTTCACCATGGATGACGACACCATCTTCTCGATGAATATCTCGTGGGGTCTGCCCGAGGTCTGGCCGGGCGCCGTTTATGGCCTGGAGATCGGCATCGTCGGGTCCAAGGGCGCCATCGACATCGAGGACACCCATCGGGATTTGGTCGTCGCGACCACGGAGGAACTGGGCGGCGGCTACGTGCCGGACGGGTTCGAGCCCGCCGAACGCCACGTCGAATTCATGACCAGCTACCCGCCCGGCGATCTCTGGAACGACCAGCTCTACGGTCCGATGCGCGAAGAAACCATCGGCTGGTTCGGCCGCATCATGATGGGCCTGCCGACGCCGCACGCCTCGGCGCTCGACGGTCACAACAACCTCATGCACACCATGGCCATGGACCTCTCCGCGAAGCGGGGCGAAGAAGTTCCGCTGCCTATCGATCCGGCGGAATTCTACAAGTAGGCGCCGCCTAGCAGCCTGCTAAAGCATGACGTTGGGCGGGATTTCCTGACCCAACAGGACGCCGCCATAGATGTCGCCGATGTGGTCCACATCAAAGATGGCGTGGGTGGCGAGCGCATTGGTGTCGCGCTGGAACCGCTGGATCAGCGAGTCATTGTAGATCGCCCGGGAACCGGCCTCGCGCGCCATATCGTTGACCACCGTATGGCACGTGCGCGCGACGTGGCAGGCGACCATCCGCGCCTTGATGCGTTCCTCGCGGCTGAATTCGTGGCCGCGGGCGACTTTGTCCGAAACTTCCCGGATGCCGGCGTCGAACAAACGGCGGGTCGCTTCCACGGTCATCTGGTTTTGGGCCATTCGCACCCGGGTGGACATCTGTTTGTCCATGGCGGCGTATGAGTAGGCGTTGGTCTTGCCCTCGAGGACCCCGCAGACGAGTTCACATACCGCCTCGGCGGCGCCCATCAGCGGGCCGACCGCGCCGTAGACCATGAAAGTCAGGAGCGGCACCCGCCACACGGGGTCGGTGTTGACCTCCAGCCCGGGCGCCCGGCCGTTGCGCAAATCACTTACCGACACCGAATGGTGCTCCGGCACGAACGTGCCGTCCAACTCCACGTCGTGGCTGCCGGTTGCCGTCATGGCCGATACGTCCCAGGTGTCGAGGATCGTGAACTCGCTTGCCGGTACGAAGAACCGCCGCATTTCCGCCGGATCGCCGCTATCGGCGACCGGCGCCGCCAGCGCCATGTAGTCGCCGTGGAGAATTCCGGTCGCGTACCCCCACCGGCCGGTCAGCCGAAAGCCACCGTCGGCCCGTTCGGCCGTCCCGCTCGGCATGACCTGCCCGGCCGCCATGGTGTAACCGGGCTCGTCGCCCCACACCTCGTCCTGGGCCTCCACCGGGTAATGGCCGAACTGGAAATTGTGGTAGATGAGGAACCCCATGGTCCATCCGGTGGACATGCAGCCGCGTCCCAGCTCGCGGAAAATCTGCGGAATGTACTTAAAATCAACCTCATGACCGCCATAGCGCTTCGGCACGATGGCCCGGAACAGGTCGGCCCGCTTGAGGTCCCGGATGGTCTCTTCGGGAATTCGACCCGCCTCCTCGGCCGCGCGTTGACGCTCCCGAAGCGCCGGAACCATGTCGGCGATCCGCCGGATGAGTTCGTCGCCCGTCACCCCGGATTTAGGATCGTCGAGAGTATCCACGTCCGCCTCTCCCGGGCCGGTCACTCTTTCCGTTGAGCGCCGAGACCGTCCATGAACTGCTCCAGTGCTTCGTAAGGTTGGGCGCCGACCACGCCCTGGCGCTCGGCGACGTAGGTGGGGACGCCGGTGACGCCATACTGCCGCGATTTGGCCCAGTCCACGTCGATGGCGGCTTCGAAGGTCCGCTCCTCGATCACCTCGCGGGCACCGTCTTCGGGGAGACCCGCCTCCCGGGCGATCTCCATCAGCACCTCGGGGTCACCGATGTTTCGGTTGTCCACGAAGTAGGCGCGGAACAGCGCCATGTGGACCGCTTCGCCGCCCGGCTGGGTTTCCGCCCACTTACCCAGTTCCTGCGCGAGCCGGCTATTGTAGGTGTGGGTGCGCTTGCCGTAATCGAGGCCTTCGGCGTCCATCAGGCCCTTCATCCGCCGGTAGGCCGCATCGATGTCGTAGTCGCGGCCCGCGAACAACTCCTCAAGGGTCTGGCCCTCGCCCGGAGTCTCCGGGTGGAGCGGAAAATGCACGAACTCGACGCTGACGTCGAAGGTGTCTCGTAATTTTTCAATACGCCCGGTACTGAGATAACACCAAGGTCAGACGTAGTCGGTGAATATTTCGAGGGTGATGGGTTCGGACATTGGCGGCGAGCTCCTAGCTTAGGGTGTAGTCGAATGCGTCGCACAAATAGTGGCGTTTGCCGAGTTCGGCGCCGGCGTTGCGGACGATCGCGTAAGCGGTGGTGACATGAAAGGCGATCTGCGGGATGGCGAACCGGAGAAGATAGTCCTCGCCCCTGAAGCGGGTCGGCTCGCCGCGGGCAACGATCTCGACGGTCCTGTCCTCGGCGCCCTCAAGCTCATCCTCGGTTACCGATTTCACCAGCGTCATCGTTTCTTCGATCCTTGCCCGCGCATCGGCGATGCCGAGTTCGCCCATATCGGTGAACGGCGGCGTTTCCCGCCCGGCCAGCCGCGCAGCCGCCCGGCCGTGGTCCGCGGCGCGCCACACCTGCAAAGACAGCGGAAACATGTCCGGCGCCAGCTTGCTGGCCATCAAATCGGCTTCCCCGGCCTTGCCGTCCTTCACCAGCCCTTCGGCATGGTCGAGAACGTTAAGCATTCCGGTGAGCAACTGCTCGGTCTCGGTCCGGACAAGATGATGGATTGAAATGGACATCAGGAAAAATCTCCCGGCTTATCGTTGATCCAGACGGGCAATATTGAATTCGTCCGCCGTCGCGTTCAGGGCCTTCATTAAGGAGGCATGGAGCGGAATACCGTTCGCCTCCCGGTCCACGCGTTTCTTATGACTTTGCTCGCCGGGCAGCAAGACCTCGTCGAAGCCCGGCAGCGTCGGCGAGCCTTTCATTTGGTCCACGACCCGGTCGACCTGCCGCTTGAAGCCGTCCACATCGCCGAAGGCGGCAATGTCGACGGCGACGATGAATTGCCCGGTATTGGTCGTCGTCTCGAAGTCGGCGTTGAAATCGACGACGTCCTTTCCGAAAGCCGCGCCGTTGAGCGTCCCCGCCAGCAGGCCGAACATCAACGCCAGGCCGTATCCCTTGGCCCCGCCGATCGGCAGCAGAAATCCTTCATCCGCCTTGGCGGGGTCGGTCAGCGGGTTGCCGTCACGCCCCATCATCCAGCCTTCGGGCATTTGCTCACCACGCTGGGCGGCGGTCTTCACCTTGCCGTAGGCCGCAACGGTCGTCGCCATATCGAGAACGACATCCGGCCGGTCGAGGGCCGGCACCGCAATGGCGATGGGGTTGGTGCTCAGGAGCATCTCCAACCCGCCCCAGGGCGGCAGGTGATTGGCATTCCCGATGGCGACATAGAGACCGATCATGTCGTGGGCAAGCGGCATTTTGGCGTACAGATTGGCCGGTCCCGCGTGATTGCTGTGATGGGCGCCGACCCACGCGACGCCGGTCGTCTTAGCCTTCTCGATGGCGGTTTCGGCGCAATAGCTCATCACCAGATGGCCCTGGGCGTTGTCGCCGTTTACCAGGGCCATCCCCGGCCGCTCCCGCTCGATCCGAATGTCCGGGGTCAGGTTGAGGCCGCCGGATTCGATGCGCTTCAGATAGCCGGGCAAACGAAAGATGCCGTGCCCATCCGACCCGTTCAGGTCGGCGTCCGCCATCAGACCGGCCACCTTTGCGGCATCGCCGGCCGGCATTCCGGCCGATGCGAGCGCGTCCCGGATGAATTCCGAGATCTGCGCCGCCGTATAGTTTCCGGCATCGCTCATGGCGGTCCCCTGAAGCCGTCTCGCCAATGCGTCCGCTACGGGGTGACCAGATCCTGTTCGGAGAGATGCGGGACGGTCTTGCCGGTCTCGGTAAACGTGCGGGTTACGTCCGTCGAAGCATAGACCCACAGGATCGTCAGGGGACCGTCGCCCGTGTTGAGAAACCGGTGGGGTTTGCCGGCCTCGACGTAGGTGGTGTCCAGTTCCCTTACCGGCGTCAACTCTCCATCCACCTCGAGATCGGCCTGACCTTCGAGAATAGTGACCTGCTCATCGCAATTATGCGAATGCATGGGCACCGTCCGGCCGGCGGGAAATCTGGTGATCCCGGACGTAAAGGGCGCGCCGCAACGGCTGTTGGCGACCAGCAGCGTGGATTCCACCCCGTCGCCACGGGCATGGACGGGAGCTTCATCGATCTTCAATACGACCGTTTCGGACATTGGGCTTCCTCACCTGACATGTGGACCCGGAAACCGCGCGGTTTGCGATCCGGGTTTGCTCATAGCATACTGGACTATAACCTAATTTTCCGCTTCCGGGGAGGTTCAGCGGCATCATGGCGCGGCCGGCAGCCAAAAAACGATCCACCGCCAAATCGCCGAAAAGGCCGGCGGTCAGGAAGCGGCAACGCTCCCTGCCGCTCTACCAGCAGGTCGACAATATCATCCGCCGGCGGCTGGTCGACAACGTCTGGAAGCCCGGCGACGCGCTGCCCAGCGAAATGCAGCTGGCGGCGGAGTTGGACGTCAGTCAGGGGACGGTCCGCAAGGCTCTCAACGACATGGTCGCGGAAAACCTGCTTTACCGGCGCCAGGGACTTGGAACCTTCGTTTCCGAACATACCGAGCGCCGGGCGCTGTTCTTCTTCTTCAAGATTCAGGGAAAGGACGGCTCCAGTTCCTTGCCCGAGAGCGAGCTCCTGGATTGCAAGCAGACCGACCCGACCAAGAACGAGGTCGAGCGGCTGGAGCTGGAGCCCGGCGCCAAAGTGGTGCGGTTTACCCGCGTCCGTTCGTTCCAGAACGTGCCGAGCATCGTCGAGGGAATTGCGCTGCCCCAGGAACTGTTCCCGGATTTCGGCATCGAACTTCAGCCGCCCAACAATCTTTTCAGGTTCTATCAATCCATCTACGGGGTCACCGTCGCCAAGGCGCGGGAGCTGATCACGGCCGTCAGCGCCACCAGGAAAGAGGCCGGGCTTCTCGGCATCAAGGCGGGCGCGCCGTTGTTGCAGATCGACCGGACGTCGATGACCATTGACGGCCGGCCGGTGGAATGGCGGGTCAGCCGCTGCAATACATCAAGCCATCACTATGTCTCCGAGCGCGGCTAAGCGCCGGCGAATTTCAGTTTCGGTTGGGAGGTTCCGCCATGAGCACGGATGTGGGGTTCGTCGGTCTGGGCGTATTGGGCTCGGCCATGGTGCCGAACCTTATGGACAGCGGATTTGGCGTCGTCGGATATGATGTCCGGCCGGAGGCGGTGTCGCCACTCGCCGGGAAGGGAATGACGGCGGCGAACTCGGTCGCCGAGGCCGCGTCGCCGACCGGCTGCATCGTCACCTGTCTGCCGAGCCTCGAGGCGCTCCACGATGTTGCCGCCCAACTCGCCGGCCAGGACGGCAGCGGCAAGGTGGTGATCGAGACGAGCACCTTTCCCGTCGCCGAGAAGGAGGCCTTCCGGGACACGGTCGAGGGCGCCGGTTACACCGCCATGGACTGCCCGGTCAGCGGCAACCGCATGTTGGCCGAGCAAAAAAAACTGACCGCCTTCGGCAGCGGCGATGAAGACACCTACGCGGAAATCGAGCCGATCCTCCAGGGGTTCGCCAATCGCACGTTTTATGTCGGCCCCTTCGGCAACGGCATGAAGACCAAGCTCTGCGGCAATATTCTGAATCTCGTCCATAATGCCGCGGCCGCCGAGGTCATGGTGCTGGCGATGAAGTCCGGCCTGGACCCGGAGCTGTTTCACAAGGTCATCAGCGGCTCGGGCTCGTCCTCCTCCATGTTCGAGGTCCGCGGCGCCTTGATGGTCGCCGGCGATTACGACTACGAGGGCAGCAACTTCTCCATCCCGATGAAGGATCGGGAGTTCATCCAGGGCCACGCGGCGGCAATGAAGGTGCCGACGCCGATCTACCACGCGGCGCTGCAGACCTATATGTCCGCGGTCGCGCAAGGGTACGGCGATCAGGATGCGGCGGCGGTGTGCGCGTCGATGGAACGCGCCGCCGGTTGGGTGCGGGAGACGGGCTGATGGCCGCCAACAGCAAACGGGGCTTGCCCGCCATCGGAGTCGTCGGTCTCGGCAATATGGGCGGCGGCATCGCCCGCAACTTCGCCAAGGCGGGCTATCCGACCTGGGTCTGGGATCCCGCCCCGTCGGCACGGGCAAATTTCTCCAAACTGAAGAATGCAGCCATTGCCGAACCGAGGGAGATGGCGGTTCGGTGCCGGATCATCATCTTCGTCGTGCCGGCGACGCCCGAGATCGAAGAACATTGCCTCGGCCGCAACGGAATATTCGCCACGGCCAGGAAGGGCCTGATCATTTACGATTTTACGACATCCGACCCGGCGGAAACCAAGAAGCTCGCGCAAAAGGCGGCGCGCAGGGACATCGCCTATCTGGACGCGGGCATGAGCGGCGGCGCCGGCGGCGCCGACAAGGGAACCCTGACATTGATGATCGGCGGCGACAAAAGGGCCTTCGGGCGGACCAGGCGCCATCTCGAGGCGATCGCCGACAGGCTGTTCCACCTCGGCCCGTCGGGCGCCGGACACACCACCAAGCTCATCCACAACATGGTCTGCCACGCCGTCTTCCTGGCCACCTGCGAAGGCGGACGAATGGCGGAGAAGGCGGGGATCGAACTCGCCGACCTGATCGACGTCTTCAACGTTTCGAACGCCCGTTCCAACGCCAGCCAGGCGCGGTTTCCCGACCACATCCTCAACGGGAAATGGAACGGGCGGTCGCGGGTCTACAATCTCTACAAGGATACGGGCATGGCCGTCGATCTCGCCAAGGCGCTGGGGGTCGATGCCAGGCTGGGCGCCGATACCCACGCCTTTTTGGCGCAGGCCATGTCCCTCGGCATGTCCGAAGAGGATTTCACGCTGGTCTACCGGGACTTCGATAAAATCAAAAAGGCGAAGCCCCGGCGCCGGGCCCCCAAGAAGAGCCCCAAGAAGAGAATGTGAGAGCCTACTCGGCGGCCGCCGGCAAATCGCGGCTGTTGAGGGGCAGATTGACGGGCTCGTTGCGCTCCGCCGACATGTCGGCGGCGACATAAACCTCCATCACCGTCCGTGCCTCCTCCGGCGTCACCATGACGGCCCGGTCACGGGCGACCGCGTCAATGAAGTGAACGGTCTCGGCAACCATCGGTCCGGCGTAGACATGATCGACGAACTCGCCCGGCATGGTCGACATGGGAAGCTGAATGCCCTTCTCCACCGTGTTCCACAAGACGTCGCGGTGCGTATCGTCGACGGTCAGCATGCCGTCGGTTCCGATGAACTCGATCCAGGTGCCGGAATAGTTCGGATAGTTGGGCGGCATGGTCCAGCCGGCGCCGATATTGATGACGATGCCGTTGTCGAGCGTGACGATAATGTACTGGGTATCTTCAAGCCCCGATTTTTCCTTCATGATGCCGTAGGCCGACTGGGAATACACCCGGACCGGCTTGGCGCCGCCCATGGCCCAAAGGGCGAAATCGATGTCGTGGGTCGCCTCCATCGCGGCCGGCGACAGGCTGATTCGGCCGGAGATCTTGTTCCCCAGTCCCCGGGTAATATGGCGGCTGACCAACGCGCTCACCGGTTTGCCGATGGTGCCGTCGGCGACGGATTTGGCGACATAGGCGAATTTCGGGTTGAAACGCTGGGAGTAGCCGATGGTGAATTTGAGGTCCTTTGCCTTGGCGAGGTCCACCAGTTCGTCCGCTTCGGCGAGGGTCAGCGCAATGGGCTTTTCCAGGAAGACGTGCTTGCCGGCCTCCATGCTCGCTTTGGCCATCGGGTAGTGGACGGTCTCGGGGGTGGCCGAGATGATGACAGCCGTAATCCCGTCGTTCTTCAGGAGTTCCTCGTAGTCGGCCGTCGCCGTGACGGCGCCGGTCATGGACCGAACTTCCTCGAGACGCTCCGGATTGGTCTCCGCGATGTGGAGTTCGCCGACGAGCGGATTATCCGCACAGCTTACCGCCCGTATGCCGCCGCACCAGCCGGTGCCGATAATCGCCACGTTTATCGGATTGTACATGTCCATAATCCCTGAAACCCCGGCCAAAGCCGGAAATTGTCCTTGAACTCTTATATAAGACCGGAATTGGCCGAGAGCAACGCGGCCCTCGCCCCTGTCCGGTCACTGCAGGCAAATATGAAAATGGCATCCCCCGGAGGGGATGCCATTTCCGGAACCGATCTGGCTTAGTTGGAGGCCAAGCCCTTGATCATGTTCTTGTAGGCAACGCTCTGTTTCGGGCGGCGCTTCTCGTAATCCTGGCCGCTCTCAAAGTTCGCGACCTCGCCGATGGCCTTGATCAGACGCAGGTACGTCTTGTCCTTCTGAATGGCAGCCATGGCATCGCGGAGTTTCTTCAGGCGGTCGGCGGGAATGCCGCGCGGCGCCATCAGAATGCGGTGCATCTGGCCGATATCGGCGGTGTAGCCCAGATCCTTAAAGGTCGGCACCCCTTCGAAGTCGCTCTTCGTCCCGGCGCTGATCAGGACGCGAACCTTATTGCCCTGGCCGAGAATGGTCGACTTGAACTGCATGGTGAAGTCGGCTTCGCCGCGCAGGAAACCGGCCATGGAGGGTCCGCCGCCCTTGTACGGCACCATGACGATCTTGTCGGCGATGCCCGCTTCGGTGAACAGCTGCAGAGCCGGCGCGTGGGTGGCGCCCCAGTTGCCCGAATGGGCGAACTTGATCGTACCCGGCTTGGCCTTGGCCGCCGCGACGAGATCCTGGAACGACTTGAACGGGCTGTCGGCGCGCACGATGATCGAGAAGAAACCGGAGTTCAGCTTCGCGACGGTGACAAAATCCTTGTCGGTGTCATAGGGAAGCTTCTTCACGTGCTTCTGCAGCTGATCGAAGTAGTTGTGCGAGAACAGGAGGGTATACCCATCCGGTTTCGCCTTGGCCGCGGCCGCCGTACCGGTCTGGCCCGACGCGCCCGGCATCAGCTTCACGATCATCGCATTGCCGAGATATTGCGGAATGACGGAGGTGAACACCCGCGCGTTCCGGTCGTGGGATCCGCCCGCGCCAAGGGGCATGATCATGGTAATGGGCTTCTCGGGAAATTCGGCCCGGACGTCATCGACGCCGAGCAGACCGAATACGAGAAGGGCTCCCAGAAGTAGTTTGGACAAATTCGCTATCCGCATTGTCTTTCCTCTCTGTTGGTCGTCTCTCTTCAATAATGTTCCCTGTAAAACAGGGGTCGGTAAATCAATTTGTGCCGTCAAGGTCTTATATAAGACTACATAGCACGCTTCAGGGTCAAGTGCACCCCGACATCCTTCATCAGTGCGCGGCGCCTTCACCAAACCGCTGCCTGAGCCGGTTGTTGCGCCGCCACATCAAATAGGTCAGCAACGGCGTCAACGCCAGGATGGCCGCGGTCGCCGGACGCTCCAGCGTAACGAAGGTCAACAGGTCCCCCTGCGCCAAGGTCACGGTCTGACCAAAGGAATACTCGAGTGTCGGCCCCAGGATGAAGCCCATGGCCATGGGTGTCACGTCGAAATGCAGTTTTTTGGCCACGTATCCAAAGACGCCGAAGAACACCAGGACGGCGAGATCGAAGGGCTGTCCCCGGAACACCCACGAGCCGGCAAACGCAAACACCAGCGTCAGCGGCAACAAAAACGACTTCCTGATCGTCACCACCTTGGCAAAGAAGGGAATGCACAGGTAGCCGATGAACAGGAATAGAATGTTTGCGAGAATAATCGAGAGCAGAATGGCGAAAACCAGCGAGCCCTGCTCCTCCATGAGTTGGGGACCGGGCCGCATGCCGTGCGCAATGAACGCGCCGACAAGAATGACCGTGAGGTTGTCGCCTGGAATTCCGAGCGTCAGGAGCGGCACCAGTGTCGGTCCGTTTACGGCGTTGTTCGCGGCCTCCGCGGCCGCCACGCCTTCAAGCTCGCCTTGGCCAAATCTCTCGGGGTGATCGGACGCGCTTTTGGCCGCGGCATATCCCATGAACGCCGCGACCACCTGACCGACCCCGGGCACCATCCCAATGGTCGTGCCGATCACGGTGGACCGGCCAATCGTACGAAGACAGCTCTTGAATTCGGCAAAGGTGAGACGTTCCCCGGAAACCTTCAATCCCTCGGCGCTGACGATCTGGGATGCTTTTTTCTCGATGCCGGCAAAAATCTCGGGAAGCGCAAACACGCCGATCAGCATGGGCAGCAGCGGGATACCGGATTCCACCGACGTTATCCCGAACGAGAACCGCGACAGCGCGCCGATGGGGTCCTGACCGACCATGGCGAAGAACAAACCGATGGCGAGCATCAGCAGGCCTTTGACGAAGACGCCGCTGGACGTAGCCGAAATGACAATCAACGCCAAGAACAGGACGGCGGCCAGTTCCGGCGGTCCCATGAGGAGCGCGACGGCGGCGATGGGACCGATCAAGGCAATGGTGAAGATGTCGCTCGCGGTGTCCCCGATCACCGATGAAAACAACGCTGTCTCCAGGGCCTTCCGCCCCTTCCCCTTCTTGGTCAGGGGCGGGCCGTCAAACGTGGTCGCCACGGCCGCGCCCGTACCCGGCATCGACACCAGGATCGCCGGAATGCTGCCCCCGTAAATTCCGCCCTTATAGACACCGATCAAGAACGGAATCCCCAGCAGGGGGTGAAGAAAGAACGAGATAGGCAGCAGGATCGCCATCGCCATCAGTGTGGTGAAGCCGGGCAGGGCGCCGACGAACATGCCAAGGAACAATCCGGCGGCAATCAACAGGAACGTCATCAACACCGTTTCCGGGTTAAACAGAATTCCGAATCCGCCTAGAAATGCTTCAAACATCGATCAGCGCCGCCCTAAAATACCGATTTGTTGCTGAGCCACTTCAACGGCTCGTAAATTGCCCAGTTGCTGGGAACGGCCTCATCTATCGGAAACGGCGGCAACGACGTTACCAGCACCTTCGTAAACAGCATGAACAGCGCAAAGGGCACGATGATGGAGACCAGCGCGCCCGCCCAATAATTGCGGTTTCCGAAATAGGTCGAGACCACGAAGATCATGATCATGCTGCCCGCCACGAAGCCGATATTGACCATGAGCCAGACATAGCCGGCCATGCAGGCGGCGGTCACCGCCACATTTATAATTGCTTCCCGGTCGAGGTCACGAAGTTCATTCCGTTGATGCAGCGACCGGCTTTTCCAGAAAAACCAGATACCGAGCACAAAGATGCCGACGGCGATGACCTGGGGGAAGAGTTCCGCCGGCAGGGAAACGTCTCCGACGACGCGAATGAGCGGCTTGTCGACATGATCGGGAATGAGGATCCATAGGGCGATCGACAGCGCGACGAAAATCAGCGCGGCAACCGAATTGTAGTTGAGATGCTTCTCGGACGTCTCGGCTTCGGTGTCGTCCAACTGAGGCTTCCCTTCCTGTCAACTTGCAGTTCGAATCTTCAGTCCGTTTGCCGCCTTGGTACCGTAAAATCCGCCGGCCCCGATAACCACCCCTTTTTAGTCTTATATAAGACCGCGGTGGTGTACTTGTCCCTCCTGGTCGAGTCAAGGTCCGGACCCGGCGAACCCCCTCGGCCAAGAGCGGGCTTAACGAATAATACGAACGGGGTATGATCCTCAACATTCCCCATAGAATTATCCGAATTACGGCATACCATCTTGAGCGTGACCCACTTACCTACCCTCGGCCTCGCGGCGCTCCTGCTCGCCGCGTCGGCAGGCCCGGCCGCGGCGCATGCGTTCGGTCAACGCTTCGATTTGCCGGTGCCGCTGCCGTTCTTCCTGTTCGGCGCCGGTGCGGCGGTTGCCTTGTCGTTCGTTGTCGCCGCCCTGTTCATGCGTCACCGGCCCGGCGACCGGCCGCCGACAGTCAACCTGCTGGACGCCCGGCCGTTTCGTATTCTGGCCCATCCCGTCCTGGTCTTCGCCGTTCGGCTGATTTTCGTCGGGGTCTTTTTTCTGATCATCGCCACCGGATATGCCGGCAACCAAAACCCATTGCAGAATTTCTCGGTGGTCATGGTCTGGGTGATCGCCTGGGTCGGGCTGGCATTCGTATGCTCGCTGATCGGCAACGCCTGGGCGCTCGTTAATCCCTGGAACACGCTCTTCCTGTGGGCCGAACAGGTTCATGGCGCGGTTACGGGCAGGCGGCTGTCCCGCGGCCTGGCGTGCCCGCCCGGGATGGGGTCCTGGCCGGCCGTCATTCTGTTCGCCATCTTCGCCTGGATGGAAATTTCCTGGCCGGGCGGCGCGGTCCCTCGAAACATCGCCGTCGCGCTCACCATCTATTCGGCCGTCACCTGGACCGGCATGTTTCTCACCGGCCGCGAGGAGTGGTTGGAGCGCGGCGAGGCCTTTCACAACGTGTTCGGAACTTTTGCGCGGTTCTCCATCACCGAGGGCCGGGCCACCCCGGAGGGACGGGAATGGACTCTCCGGCCGCCCGGTATCGGGTTGCGGGTCGACAAACTGCCCAATGCCGGCCTGATGGTCTTCATTCTGATGCTCTTGGCCACGGTCAGCTGGGACGGCTTTACCGAGACCGAACAATCAAAACGCATCGCCCTCGAAGCCTTCTACATGATCCAGGACATCGGGCGGCTGGCCGTGCCGATCGTCGAATTGATCGGCCTCGCGGCGTTTCCGATCCTGTTTATTGCCGTCTATCTGATTTTCATGGCGGCGGTCGGCGCCATGGGCGGGGACGTCCGGGACACGTTCCGGCTGGCGCGGATCATGGTCTACTCCATCGTCCCCATCGCTATCGCTTATCACCTCTCCCACTATTACACGCTGCTTGCCATCGACGGGCAGCTTCTCATCTCGCGCATTTCCGATCCGTTCGGATTCGGCTGGGACCTGTTCGGAACCGCCGGGCATAAGGTCGACATCGCCGTGGTCAGCGCGAGGTCGGTCTGGTTCATTTCAGTCGGCGCGATCGTCGTCGGCCACGTGGCCGCCGTCTATCTCGCCCACGCCGAGGCGCTGAAGTTCTACCGGGATCGCCGCCGCGCGCTCCGCAGCCAACTGCCGATGCTGGTTTTGATGGTCGGCTACACGATGATCAGTCTGTGGATTATCGCCCAACCCATCGTCGCCTGAGCGTCCGCTAAGCGCACCCGAAAGTGCGGAAACGGCGCGGAATTCAGCCCAAATTTTTCTGGCAAGCCCCGGGGGGCAGTGCTATGTCACGGCACCTTTAGCAACCGAAATTTGCCCGCCTCCGGGCCCGCGAATTCATCCGGTGAGGAATTGATTGATGAGTACCCAGGTAGCCGTTGCCGATACCGTTTTTCCCAGCCTCGACCCGGCCAAGGAGGCCATGTCCCGCGTTGATGCGGAACTCACGCTCGCTTCCGAGCCGACCGTGGAGGGCATCCTGGAGGTGGCCGCCGATGCCGACGCACTGTTGGTCACGTACGGCCAGATCAACGCCGACGTCATTGCCGGCCTCAATAACTGCAAAGCCATCGGCCGGTTCGGAATCGGCACCGACAACATCGATATCGGGGCGGCGGCCGAGAAGGGAATCGTCGTCACCTACGCGCCGGTCTATTGCCTGGACGAGGTTTCGGATCACGCGATGGCGCTGTTGCTGTCCGTGGCCCGCAAGATCCCGTACGCCAACAAGCTGGTCGCCGAGGGCCGTTGGGAAATGCCGGCGGTGGTCCCGATAGCGCGGCTCCGGGGAAACACTCTCGGACTCCTGGGCCTCGGCAACATCCCGCAGCAAATTGTCGGCAAGGCGCAGGCGTTCGGCATGAACGTCATTGCCGCCGACCCGTACTGCCCCGATGACGTCTTTCAGAGGTTGAACGTCGCCAAGGTCGGGTTCGACGATCTCCTGGCGCGTTCGGACTACATTTCCGTCCACGCGCCGCTGACGCCCGAGACCGAGAAGATGTTCAACATGGACGCCTTCAAGAAGATGAAGAACACCGCGTTCCTCATCAACACCGCGCGCGGACCCCTGGTCGATACCGCCGATCTCGCCGCCGCGCTGGACGCGGGCGAAATCGCCGGCGCCGGCCTCGACGTGTTGCCGACCGAGCCGCCGGCCGCCGACGACCCCATCGTCGGGCGCGATGATGTGGTG
>JAJECC010000032.1 GCA_022822205.1 Rhodospirillales bacterium
TCCTTTTTTTGCCTGGACGGCAGCCGCACCACCCAGAACGTGGATGGCCGGCCTACGTCGTCCGAAAGTCGGCTTCGGCCGACTGAAGGCCGGGTCCGGGCCCGGCTCGGTCAATTCGGAGCGAATTGACCTTACATGACGTAACTATCTTATGCCTCATCCGCCGCTCCCCACTCACCCGCAAGTCGTCATGCCCGGACTTGATCCGGGCATCCACGTTTCGGGGGGCGGCGCACACGTGGATGGCCGGCCTACGCCGTCCGAAAGTCGGCTTCGGCCGACTGAAGGCCGGGTCCTTGCCCGGCTCGGTCAATTCGGAGCGAATTGACCTTACATGACGCAATTATCGTTATGTTATCGTCATGCCCCGCCTCCGTGCGGGGCATCCAGGGTATTCACCACAGAGACACAGAGACACAGAGGCACAGAGATTGTGGCGAGAGGTTTCGATCCCGGCGCCCCTCACCGTCTCACCGTCTCTGTGGTTCAAGAATTGGAAATGTGGATGGCTGGCCATGACGCAATCAATCTATGCCGCCGCCGCCCTCCTTTCTTGCCTATCCGGGGCCCAGAAGGCGCCGGTAAATATCCGCCGTCGCGCCGTCGAAACAGCAGAAGATGACCTCCCCGATGCCGTCCCCGGCGGCAAGCGCCCGGCCGACGGCGGCGATGGCGGTCTCCGCCGCCCGTTCCGGAGGATAGCCGAAGATGCCCGTGGATATGGCCGGAAATGCGATGGATTCGAGGCCGTTTTCCGCCGCCAGCGCCATGGAATTACGATACGCTGCGTCCAGTAATTCCGGCTCCCCCTGATCGCCGCCCCGCCACACCGGGCCCACCGCGTGGATGACGTGCCCGGCCGGCAGATCATGGCCGCCGGTGATCCGCGCTTCGCCGGCCGGGCAGCGGCCGAGCGTTGCGCATTCCCGCGCCAAGGCCGGGCCGGCCGCCGCGTGGATGGCGCCGCACACCCCGCCGCCCGGGAGCAACCCCTCGTTGGCGGCGTTGACGACGGCGTCGACCATGAGCGCGGTGATGTCCCCCTCGACGACGCGCATGCGGGAATCCGTCACGGCGGCCTATCCCCCCTTCAGCGCCTCTTCCGGCGGCTGGTAGTCGTAATCGAGATCCCGGGCCACCGCCTCGCAGGTCACCCGGCCGTCGTGCACGTTGAGGCCGTTCATGAGGTGCGGGTCGTCCCGCATGGCCTGGACGTGCCCCTTGTTGGCCAGCGCCACCACGAACGGCAGGGTCGCGTTGTTGAGCGCCCGGGCCGACGTGCGGGCCACGGCGCCCGGCATGTTGGTGACGCAGTAATGCACCACGCCTTCCTCCACATAGGTGGGCTCGGCGTGGGTGGTCGGCCGGGAGGTCTCGATGCAGCCCCCCTGGTCGATGGCGACGTCGACGATGACCGAGCCCCTGGCCATGCCGGCGACCATTTCCCGGGAGACGATCCTGGGCGCCGCCGCCCCCGGCACCAGGACCGCGCCGATCACCAGATCGGCGCCGGTGACGTAGGTGTCGAGGCTGTCGACGGTGGAAAAGATGGTGTTGAGCTGGCGGCCGAACTGAATGTCGAGCTCGTACAGGCGGTGCAGGTTGTTGTCCATGACCGTCACCGACGCCTCCAGCCCCATGGCCATCCGCGCCGCGGCGGTGCCGACCACGCCGCCGCCGATGATCACCACCCGGGCCACCGGCACGCCGGGCACGCCGCCGAGCAGGATGCCGGCCCCGCCCGGCTCCTTTTCCAGGCAATGGGCGCCGGCCTGGACCGCCATGCGCCCGGCCACCTCGCTCATGGGCGCCAAAAGCGGCAGCCCGCCCCGGTTATCGGTCACGGTCTCGTAGGCGATGGCCGTGCAGCCGGACTTGACGAGCCCCTCGGTCTGCTCGCGGTCCGCGGCGAGATGAAGATAGGTGAACAGCACCTGGCCGTCCCGGAGCCGGGATATCTCCGCCGGCTGCGGCTCCTTGACCTTGACCACCATGTCGGCGGCGGCGAAGACGTCCGTTGCCGAGCCGGCGATCCTGGCGCCGGCCTCTTCGTAGACCCGGTCGGGAAAGCCGGTTCCGTCGCCGGCCCGGGTTTCGATGACGACCTCATGGCCGTGATGGACCAGTTCGCGGACGCTGCCCGGGATCAGCCCGACCCGGTATTCGTGGGTTTTGATTTCCTTGGGAACACCGATAAGCATGGGATTCGTCCTCCTGGTTTCCCGTCTTATCTATGTTCGCCGAGGCGCGCGCGCCATTCAACCGTGCGTTCGCCGCCGGGCGGAGGACAAGCCGCGTCCCCGCCGTCCACGTTTCCAATTCCCGAACCACGGAGACGGTGAGACGGTGAGGGGCGCCGGGATCGAAACCTCTCCTCCCGATCTCCGTGCCTCTCTGCCTCCGTGGTGAATATCCTGGATGCCCCGCACGGAGGCGGGGCATGACGGGTCGGTCAATTCGTCCGAATTGACCTTATTTGATATGGTGATGACGGTTTGCGGGTGAGCGGGGGGCGGCGGCGCCGACCCGCCGGGGAGAGCCTTATGCCAAGGGATTCGCACGAAAACAAAGGGCTTTACGCCTATTTCGCGGAAAATCCGGACGAGGCGCACCGGCAGTTTTTCGAGCCCGCGCCGGGGTTGAGCCGGCGCGGCTTCTTCGCCGGGGCGGGCCTGACGGCGGCGGGCGGACTGCTCGGCATGACGATCCCGTTCTACGGCAACATGCCGCCGGGGCTGGTGCCGGCCGCCTTCGCTTCGGAGGATGTGCTGGTTGGCAAGGACGGCCTGACGCTGCTCAACGACCGGCCGATCAATGCGGAGACGCCGGCGCACCTGCTCGACGACGCGATCACGCCCACCGCCCGGCATTTCATCCGCAATAACGGCCTGCCGCCGGAAGATGCCGGCGCCGCGGGCTGGACGCTCGCCGTCGACGGGCTGGTGGAGAACCCGATGGAGCTGTCCATCGCGGACCTCCGGGCGCGGTTCGAGGTGGTCACGATGGCGCTCACGATCGAATGCGGCGGCAACGGGCGGGCTTTCTTCGACCCGCCGGCCGAGGGCAGCCAGTGGACCTTCGGCGCCGTCGGCTGCGCCGAGTGGACCGGCGTGCGCCTCGCCGACGTGCTGAAAAAGGCCGGCGTGAAACCGGGAGCAATCTATACGGCGCATTACGGCGCGGACACCCATCTCTCCGGCAAGGCGGGCGAGCCGCCGATCTCGCGCGGCGTGCCCATCGCCAAGGCCATGACCGGCAACGTGCTGATCGCCTTCGGGATGAACGGCGGGCCGCTGCACAAGCAGAACGGCGCGCCGCTCCGCCTGGTCGTGCCGGGCTGGCCGGGCTCGTGCTCGCAGAAATGGCTGACGCGCGTCCGGCTTCGCGACATCGTGCATGACGGACCGAAGATGACGGGCACGTCCTACCGGGTGCCCGCCTACCCGGTCGCCCCCGGAGACGAGGTGCCGGAGGACGATTTCGAAATCATCGAGCGCATGCCGGTGAAGAGCCTGGTGACATCGCCGGAGACCGGCGCCGCCGCGGGCCGGAACGTCGAGGTGCGCGGCCATGCCTGGTCGGGCGACCGCGCCGTCTCGGCGGTCGACCTGTCCATCGATTTCGGCAGGAGCTGGATGGCCGCCGAGCTCGACGGGCCGGTCAATCCGGGCGCCTGGCAGGACTGGCGGCGCCGGGTCGCCTTCCCCGAGGCCGGCTATTACGAGGTCTGGGCGCGGGCGACGGACAGCGCGGGCGAGATGCAGCCCTTCGCCATCGACTGGAACCCGAAGGGCTATCTCAACAACACCATGCACCGCGCGGCGCTGCGCGTCGCCTGACCGCGCGCCGATGCGGACCGTCAGCGCGGCGGCGCGGCCTCGGGCTCCGGTTGGGGCATCAGGCGGATCATCCACAGCAACAGCAGAAGTCCCGGCAGCGCGAGGCCCGTGGTCGCCACGAAGAAGCCGACCCAGCCGACGGCCTCGGCGAGCGCGCCCGAGGTTGCCGACAGGACGTCCCGGGCAAACGCCATGAACGAGGTGAGCAGGGCGTACTGGGTGGCCGTATAGGCGGTGTTGCAGAGGGACGAGAGATAGGCGACGAAGGCCGCCGTCGCCATGCCGCCCGCCACGTTCTCGGACGCGATGGTCACCACCAGCATGCCCACATCGTGACCGGCCAGGGCCTGGGCGACGAACACCAGGTTGGACAGCATCTGCAGCACCCCGGTGATCAGCAGGGTCTTGATGATCCCCCAGCGCATGACCATCAGGCCGCCGAGCAGGCCGCCCGCCAGCGTCGCGCCGATTCCGAATACCTTGCTCACCGAAGCGATCTCGGCGTTGGTGAAGCCCATCTCCACGTAGAACGGGTTGGCCATGACCCCCAGATAGGCGTCGCCGAGCTTGAAGAACATGATGAACAGGAGGATCAGCGGCCAGTTGGCCCGGGTCATGAAGTCCCTGAACGGCGCCCACACCGCCTCGTGGAGAAAATGTCCGGCGCGGGCGGACCAGGGCCGATGGCCCGCGGGCCCGGGCCCGGCCTCCCAATTTTCCGGCGGATTGGGCTCGGGGCTCAGCAGGATGGTAATCATGCCGACCACCACGAGACACCCCATCACCATATAGACCTGGGGCCAGCTCATGAAGGTATTGAGCCACAGCGCGCCCGCGCCCGCGGTCAGCATCCCCATCCGGTAGCCGAAGACGATCACCCCCGCCCCGGCGCCCTGCTCGTCTTCGGCGAGCAATTCGATGCGGTAGGCGTCGATGACGATATCCTGGCTGGCCGAGGCGAAGGCGACGACGATGGCGAACACGGCGGTCCAGATCGGCGCTTCCGCCGGGCTGGTTCCGGCAAGGGCGAAAATGGCCCCCATCAGGGCGATCTGGGTGACGATCGTCCAGGCCCGGCGGCGGCCCAGCCATGCCGACAGAAAGGGTACGTTGAGCCGGTCGATCAGCGGCGCCCACAGGAACTTGAAGGTATAGGGGGTGCGGACCAGGGAGAACGCGCCGATGGCCGCCAGCGAGACGCCCTCCACCTTGAGCCAGAAGGACAGGGTCGAGAAGACCAGCAGCAAGGGCAGCCCGCTGGCAAAACCCAAAAACAAAATGGCGATGACCCGCCGGTCGAGATAGATCCGGCCGGCGTCGAGCCAGTTCAGGGCGGGCGCGGTCATCCGCCCAGACTAGCCGCGATCCGGTTAACATTCTCTTTCGGATCGGGGCGCGACGCGGGGCGCGGCCATCGGCGTCCAGGCGCCGCTACCCGGCGGCGAGTTCGGAAAGCCGGGTTTCCGGCCGCGCGCCGAAATGGCCGATGATCTCCGCCGCCGCGATACCGCCCAGACGGCCGCAGGCGGCCGGATCCTCGCCCCGGGTGTAGCCGTGGAGGAAACCGGCGGCGTACAGATCGCCGGCGCCGGTGGTGTCGATCACCTGCCGGGCCGGCGCGGCGTCGAGCACGTGAACCTCGCCGCCGGCGACGATCACCGAGCCCTTTTCGCTCCGGGTGAGCGCGGCGATTTCGCAATGCCCGCGAACCCGTTGCAGCGCCTCGTCGAATTCCCCGGCCTCGTAGAGGGAGGTTATCTCGGCTTCGTTGGCGAACAGGATATGGACATGGTTGTTCACCAGGTCGAGAAACTCGGCCCGGTGGCGATCGACGCAAAACGAATCGGAGAGCGACAGCGCGACCTTGCGCCCCGCGCCGGCGGCGATCTCGGCCGCCTTGACGAACGCCTCCTTGGCGAGCGGCGGGTCCCACAAATAGCCCTCCAGGTAGGTCACCCGGGACGCCGCGACCAGGGCCTCATCCACATCTTCCGGGCCCAGTCCGCCGCCCGCGCCGAGGAACGTCTGCATGGTGCGCTGGGCGTCCGGGGTCACCAGGATCAGGCAGCGGCCGGTGGGCTCGCCTTGGGCCGCCGGCGCGGAGGCGAACGACACGCCGGCCGCCCGGATGTCGTGGGAAAACACCTCGCCCAGCTGGTCGTCCCGCACCTTGCCGATGAAGGCCGCCTTGCCGCCGAACGAGGCGATGCCGGCGGCCGTGTTGGCGGCGGACCCGCCGGACACCTCGACGCCCGGTCCCATGGCGGCGTACAGCGCCGCCGCCCGGTCGGCGTCGACCAGGGTCATCGCCCCCTTGGTCAGGCCGTGACGGTCGAGAAAATCGTCGTCGGCATGGGACAGCACGTCGACGATGGCGTTGCCGATGGCGAGGACGTCGTGCGCGGCCGGGGAAGCTTGGTTCATGGGAGGCGTCCGTGGGAATTGAGCGAGCCCGGCAGTATATCGGAGCGGCGGAGCGGCTCAAGCGGGCGCCGGTCCCGTCCGGCCTTGCAGGACCGCCCTTAGGCAAGTAAAGCTGGGCCAAGTAAAGACGGGCGCCATGATTTCATCCTTCTCCAAGGCGGTTTCCCAGATTTCCGATCCGGCGTTCCGGCGGGTCGTGCTGCTGGGGATCGCCGGGTCGGCGGCAATTTTCGCCGCCGCCTGGTTCATCCTCGGCTGGGTCCTCGGCAACCTCGACCTGCCGGCCCTGAACCTGTGGGTGTGGGAATACGATCTCGACCGGATCAAGGACGTCTTCGGCGGCATCGCCGTTCTGGCCATGACCTGGCTGCTGTTTCCCGCCGTGGTGACGCTGATCGTCGGCTTCTTTCTCGAAGACATCGCGGGCGCCGTCGACCGGCGGCACTATCCGGCCCTGGGCCGGCCCCGGCATCAGGGTTTCGCCGAGATTTTGTGGATCACCGTGAAATTCGCGGTGATCGCGGTCGCGCTCAACATACTGGCCCTGCCGGTCCTGCTCGCCCTGTTCTTCTCGCCCTTCTATCCCCTGGTCTTCTACGCGCTGAACGGCTATCTCCTGGGCCGGGAATATTTCGAGCTCGTCGCCCACCGCCGGATGGACCCGGCGGCCGGAAAGGAGCTTCGCCGGGCGCGAAGCGGCGGCGTATTCATCGCCGGCGTGATCGTGGCGTTCCTGCTGACCGTTCCGGTCGTCAATCTGATCGCGCCGGTCATCGGCGCGGCGGCCATGGTTCACCTGGTGGAACGCTGGCGGAGAGCATAGGTGAGCGGCCGCCGTTCATCCCTGGGTTCATGTCTGGGTTCAGGCCTGGCCGTGGCGGCCGTCCTGATGCTGGCCGGCTGCGCCGGTGTCGCAAACCCCTTTGCCGTCGCCGCGACAAAGCAATCGCCGCCCCCCGACGCCGCCGCCCAACAGACCGGCCCCGCCCCGGCCCAAAATTCGGCCCAAGACCCGGAACCGGCGGCGCCCCGTGCGGTCCCTCATGCGGTCCCTCATGCGGTCCCTGGCATCGATGTGCCCCGGGCCGTATCCCGGGACGTGTCACGGGCCGCCCTCCCGCCGGCGCCGCCGGTCCCGCTCACCGGCCTCGGGGCGCGGATCAGGGGCATGGAAAAGAACGCCATCGCGCGGCTGCTCGGCGAGCCCGGCTTCATCCGCCGGGACGATCCCGCGGAGATCTGGCAGTACCGGGGCGAGCTCTGCATCCTCGACATATTCATGTACAAGGACGGAAAGTCGTTCGCCGCGGCCCATGTGGCGCTCCGTTCCCGCACCGTCGAGCGCCCCGCAGACGAAGCGTGCTACGCCGACATCTTCGCCCGCAAAAAATCCGGCTGAATCATGAATTTGCCGAATCACCCCCCCCTCCCTGACCCTCCCCCTCGAAGGATTCCTCTGCGAAAAGGGGATTCTCAATGTGTTTGTGATGTGATTCATTGGTGTCATCAACCGTTGGAGGGGTCGATGAGCGG
>JAJECC010000013.1 GCA_022822205.1 Rhodospirillales bacterium
CGCCGGCTTTCTCCTTCGCCCGGCGCGCCCGGCGGAGAATGGTCTCCGAATAGTTCTCCATCACCTCGATGTCGAAGCCGTTGCCCGCGAGGTTGCGGCGCAGACCTTTTTCCGAGTACAGGAAGTTGACGTCCGGCGTCCTGGCCCAGTTGGTCGGGAAATGAATGTCGCGGGCCTCGCCGGCCCCGGGGCCGTAGCTGAATTCAGCGAAGGTGAACCGCCCCCCCGGCTTGAGCACCCGGTGGAACCCGCCGAGCAGCGTGCTCTTGTCCTCGATGTTCATGGTGACGTTCTGGCACCACAGAAGATCGAACGTCCGGTCCTCGAATTGCAGGTCGGTGGCGTCACCGACGGAGATTTCCACCAGATTTTCCATTCTCCGGCGGCGGGTCAGTTCCCGGGCGGCCTCGACGAAATCTGGCGTGATGTCGATGGCCGTCACCCGGCAGCCGAATTTCCGCGCCAGCCAGCGGGCCGGGCCGCCGACCCCACAGCCGACGTCCAGGACATGGGTTTCGGGCGTGATCTCCGAGAGGCCGTTGACCTGGGCCGCCTGATCCCGGGTGGTGGCGATACCGCCCGAATGGAGATGTTCGACCGCCGCCAGGTCGTCGACCTCCAGGTTGTCCGGATCGAGACCGGCCGCGCGGGCCGCCGCGTCGATGGCCTCGATCAGGTCCGGCCGGGCCCATTGAGCGTCGAGGCCGGCCATCTCTATTCGTCGGCACCCTCGATGATGATCAGATTCCGCCCCGCGCCGTCCATGAACGGCACCGCCTTCTGGTATTCGTCGGAGTGGTAGCACTGGACGGCCTTTTCATAGCTCTCGAACTCAACGACCACCGTCGCGCCGGTTTCGCCGCCCTCCGGCGTCTCGTGCCGGCCGTTGCGGATGATGAGCCTGCCGCCAAAGGCCGGCACCACCGATTGGGCGATTTCCTGGTAGCTCGCCTGAGCATCCCCGCCCGGGTGGGTGTAGCGCGAAATCCAATAACCCTTGGCCATGGTGTCCTCCCTGGATGAATTGTGATGGGACGAAGTATGGCAGCCGGGTTGACGGCCCTCAAACGCGGCGCGACACTTTGTCCGAGAATCGGAAACGCCTTGGAGGAACCCATGCCATTGGAACGGGGACAGCACGATCTGGGCGGCCTGCCGGGCGGCCCGATCGATCTCGAGGAGCACGAACTCCTCCCCTGGCACAAGATGATCAGCGCCGTCTTCACCGTCATGCGCCTGAAGGGCGAACTCACCATCGACGAGCTCCGCCGCTGCATCGAGGACGTGCCCCCGGACATCTACGATGGCGGCTACTACGAACGCTGGACCATCGCGCTCACCGACCTGATGGTCGAGAAGCGGCTCATCACCCGTGACGAAGTGGACTCCAAGATGGCGGAGCTGCGCGCGGCCCGGGAGGCGGCGGAATGACCGGGGCGGCCTTGGACCCGCCCGGCTACGCCGCCGGCGATGCGGTGCGCGTGACGCTGACCTGGCCGCCCGGGCACCGGCGCATTCCCCAATATATCCGGGGCAAAGCCGGCGTCATCGAGCGCTATTGCGGCTCGTTCAGGAACCCGGAGGAACTGGCCTACGGGTTCGACGGGCTGCCCGAGCGGCACCTCTACCGGGTGCGGTTCCGGCAGGCCGAGGTTTGGGACGGCTATGACGGCCACCCGGAAGACACCATCGATCTTGAAATTCAGGAGCACTGGCTGAGCCCGGCGGAAGGAGGCGCATGATGACCGGCGACACCCATGATCACGGACATGACCACGGCGATCGGCCGGTCCTGACATATGCCGACGACTCGGTCCACGACCGGAATGAGACCGGACATTTCGAGCTGCTCACCGATGCGCTCAAGGAGCTGAGCATAGAGAAAGGCTTGGTGACCGCTACCGAAGTCCGGGAATACGTGGATTTTTTCGATTCCCGGGGCACCGAGAAAGGCGCCGAGATCATCGCCAAGGCGTGGACCGACCCGGCCTACAAGGATCGCCTGCTCGCCGACGGGACGGCCGCCGCGGCGGAGCTGGATATCCCGATGGCGGGGGCGGAGTTGGTGGTGGTCGAAAACACCGACAGCGTTCACAACGTTATCGTCTGTACGCTGTGTTCCTGCTATCCCAGGACCATCCTCGGGCTGCCGCCGGACTGGTACAAATCCAAGTCCTACCGCTCACGCACCGTCAACGAGCCTCGGGCGGTCCTGACGGAGTTCGGCACCGAGCTGCCCGACGGCGTGGCGCTCCGGGTCCACGATTCAAACGCCGATATGCGCTATCTGGTGCTGCCGAAGCGGCCCGCCGGCACGGAAGACTGGCCGGAGGAGCGGCTCCGGGAGCTGGTGACCCGGGACAGCATGATTGGCGTCGCGCCGGCCAGGGATCCGGCCTAACCTGCCGGTTCAGGCGGCCTTCTCTTCCTCGAGCTCGGCCAGCAGCGCCTCGGCTTCGGGCCAGGACTGGGCGCCGTTGGCGCGCATCTCGTTTTCGAGCTCGCCGGGCAGCCAGTCGTAGATGGCGGGCTGAAAGGCGGACCGGGCCGATACCGTCTCCCAGAATGCCGACACCTTCGGACATTTGCGCTCCCACATGGGCGACATGGAGAGGATATGCAGCCGGTTGAGATAGATGGTCATGGCGATATCGGCGAGCGAATAGTCATCGCCGGCGAGCCACGTCCACTTGCCGAGGCTGTCCTCCATCCATTTGATCGCCTTGTTGAAGGTCAGGAGCGCGTTGGTGGCTTCCGAGGATTTCCAGCCGTCGACGATGGCGCTCCGCTTGCGCGCCCGGCGGATTGGATCGGGAATGGAGTTGATGTAGAAATCGAACTCTTCCTTGGTTTTCTTCAGCGCCCCCACCCGGTGGGACGCGGCGAAGGTCACCACCTGGGTCGCCGGGTGAAGATCCTCGTCGACCATCTTGGTCCACAAGCGCATCTCGGCCCGCATCCGTGGATCATCCGGCACAAGTGACGGGCCTTCGAACACCTCGTCGATGTATTCACAGATCACCGTGCTTTCGCGGACCACATGGCCGTCATGGACCAGGGTCGGCACCACGCACTTGGGATTGAGCCTGGCGTATTCGGCGGTGAACTGCTCGCTCTTCAGAATGTCGATATACCGGCTCTCCCAGGGCACGCCCTTCTCATCCAGGGTCAGACGCACCTTGGTGGCGCAGGCCGATGATCCGTGGTGATAAAGCTCCAGCATGTCCGCCTCCAAAACCGCTTCCTGTGAGGGAGTCATCACCGGCCCGCCCGGTGGGTAAAGGGTCCGCCGCACCGTGTCCGTGATCCGGACGGGAACCGGCGCTCAGCTGGCCTCGCGGATGGGGATGAGGTCGTCGTCATCGTCGTCGGTACGGGCCTGCATCTCCTCCATCCGGTCGGCGATCTCCTTGGCCGCCGCCTGCAGCTGGTTCATGTGCCGCTCGGCAATCTGCTCAGCGGTCGCGGCGGAAGCGATGTAGGTGAGCGGCAGGCTCGCCCGGGCATAGCCGTTCACCAAAACCGGCACCGCCAGGGTTTCGGTCTTGGGATGCAGCCGGAAGGTATCGTCGCCGACCGCCCAGCCGCGGCTCCGGGTCGCGGCGAGGATGCGCTCGATGTAATCCGGTTTGTGGGCCACCTTGTCGAAATCGTCGTCGGAACTCTTGAGGTTCTCGATGATCGCTTCCCGCTCCGGGTCCGGGCAGTAGCTCAAATATGCCCGGCCCGATGCCGACTGCAGCATGGGAAGCCGCTGGCCGACGGCGACCCGGTCTATGGTGAAGGGAGAGCGGCCGCGGGTGGATTCCCGGATATACATGGCATTGTCGGAGAAGGTGGACAGCTCGGTCGGCCAGACCACTTCCTGCACCAAACGTCCGAGAATGGGGACGGCGATATCGGCGATCCATTCCTCGTCCTTGAATCCCGAACTCAGCCGCCGGACCATGTGGGTCAGATGGAAGCGGTCGGTCGCTTCCTGCCGGCGCACGTAGCCGAAATTCCGCAGGGTATCGAGGATGCGGTAGATGGCCTGGCGGGAAATGCCGGTGTCCCGGTTGAGTTCCAGCACCGTCGCGCCGTTACGCAGGTTCAGCGCGCGCAAAACGATCAGCAGCCTCTCGGCGCTGCGCATGCCGCTTGCGCGCTTCTCACTCGAATTTTCAGCCATAAATCCCTTGGACTTCCTTATATCGGCCCTATATCGGCGTGTCCGGTTAACGGACAATATACAAGGAAGAACGGTTTGAAAAGCCTAATTGGCGGGCCGCGCCTGTCGCTGAAGCTCCCGGCTGCGCACTTCGATTTCACGGGCGGCCCGCAACAAGGCGTCCAAATGCCGCGACGCGATCTCCTCGGCGGTCGCCGCGGACGCGATGAAGGTGATGCCGACGGCCGCCATTACCCGTTCACCGCTCATCACCGGCACCGCGATGGTGGAGGTCTTGATTTCCGCCGCATATTTGGAATAACGCACCGCGTAGCCGCGCTCGCGGGTGGTCTCGATGACCGCATCCACATAACCCTTGCGATGAATAAGCCGGTCATACTCGTCGTCCGATTTTCGAAGCGCGTCCAGGATGTGTTCCCGCTCCAACGCCGGACAGTAGCTCAAATAGGCGCGGCCCATGGCGGAGATCAGCATCGGCAGGCGCTGGCCGACGGTGACCCGGTCGATGGTGAACGGGCTGTTGCGGCGCGTGGTTTCCCTGAGATACATGGCGTCATTGAGAAAAGTGGCGAGATCCGTCGGCCAGACCACTTCGGCCAGAAGATCCTCCAGAACCGGCGCGGCGATTTCGGTCACCCACCCTTCCTCGAAATATCCGTCCGCCAGTTCTCGAACGAGATGGGTCAGATAGTAACGGTCGTCGGTTTCCTGGCGGCGCACGTAGCCGAACTCCTCCAGGGTCGCCAACATCCGGTAGATGGATTGCCGCGAAATGCCGGTCTGCCGGCTGAGCTCCAACACCTTGGATCCATTGTGCTGATTGAGGGTCTTGAGGATCACCAGCAGACGGCGAATGGATTTGACGCCGTTGCGGGATTCCTCCGGTGCGAGCCGGTTCATGGGTGACTTCCCAGGTTGTCCTTAATGTGGACAAAATAGGGGAGAGAGCGGGTCAAATATATGGAATTAGCGCTATTTCGTCCGACATTCGGACAACACTAGGCCAGTTTCACCTCCGGTGTCGGCACGGCGGACAGAATCATATTCTCTTCCGAGGCAACCATCGGCGCGGCCTGCTTGAGGAAGGCCAGCCAATCCCGGTTCTCGGCCAATTTCGCGCGCCGCCCGGCGCGATCCTCGTAGCTTTCGTACTCCCAGATCAGGATTACCCGGCTCGGATCCCCCACCTCGGTGCGATAAAACGCCTTGAGATGGCCGCCGATGGGCAGCTGCACGGCCAAGCCCACCCGACGGTAGAGCTCGGCAAACTCGGCCGCCCGCCCCACATGGCACGTATAGATCCGCATTTCGGTGAGCATGATGCTTGTCTCCCGCCTCAGGGTTTGAATAGATGACAAGGCTATGGCGTTCGCGCCGGAATGCAAGAAAGGAGCCCCGATGGCCGACATTCTTGTCCTGTTTCACAGCGTTTCCGGAGGCACCTACCGACTGGCCCGGGCGGTCGCCGAGGGCATCGAGGCGGCGGACGGCTGCCGGGCCGAACTCAAGCGGGTGCCCGATATCGATGACGGCGACAGCATATTTGGCGGGCAGGTTCAGGAGCGCCCCCCCGGGCTGCTCGATTTACCGATCGCGTCCCCCGGCGATCTGGAAGACTTCGACGGGTTCGCCGTCGGCTGCCCGATTTATTTCGGCCGGCTGAGCTCGGCCATGGCCTACTACTGGGATCACACGGGCAAGCAGTGGGGAGACATCACCGGCAAGACGGCCACCGCCTTCGTCGGCGGCGGATCGGGGGCCGGGAGCGAGACCGCGATCCTCTCCCTGTGGAGCATTTTCGCCGCCCACGGGCTGACCATCGTGCCGCTGGGCACCCGCGCCCAATCCGCGTCCGGCGCGGGCGACGTCACCGGCGCCGGTTCCTACGGCGCCGCGAGCATCGGCAGCGGGCCGGGCGAGCGGCCATCCGCCCCCGAACTTGCCGCGGCGCGCATTCAGGGCACCGCCCTTGCCGAGGTGACCCGGGCGTTAGTTGCCGGTTGAGGGGTTCGCGTTGGGGGTGAACAGTTGCCGGCCCCGTTTGCGGAACGCGGCGATCGCCGCCTGCCCGGCGGCCCCGGTCAGCCAAGCGACAAAAAGATTTGCCTCATCCGCCTTCACGTGCGGATGGCGCGCCGGGTTGACGACAATGACGCCGTACTGATTGAACAGCGCCGGATCCCCCTCGACCAGCACCGCGAGCGATCCCTTGTTGGAGAAACCGGTCCACGTCCCGCGGTCGGTCAGGATATAGGCGTTCATGCCGGACGCCGTATTGAGCGCCGCGCCCATGCCCGCCCCGACCTCGCGAAACCATTTCCCCCGTCCGGCCGCGGGATTCGCGCCGCTGGCCCGCCAGATGGACTGCTCGGCCTTATGGGTACCCGAATTGTCGCCCCGCGAGACGAACAGGTGCCGGCCCCGGGCTATGCCCGCAAACGCATCCCGCGCCCGGACCACACCCTTGATCCCGGCCGGATCGCCCGCGGGACCCGCAATGACGAAGTCATTGTACATCACGTCATAGCGCCTGATGCCGAAACCGCCGGCGACGAACTTCTCCTCCGACGGCTTGTGGTGAACCAGCAGGACATCGGCGTCGCCCCTTTCCGCAAGCCGGATGGCCTGGCCGGTTCCGACGGCGACCACCCGGACGGCGATCCCGCTTTGGGCCTGAAACCGGGGCAGGATATCCGCGAACAGGCCCGAATTATCGGTCGATGTGGTGGACGCCAGGGTGATGAACCGGTCTTGCGCCTGGGCCGGAGCCTCGGCCCCGGCAAGCGCCCAGACAAGCCCCCAGACCAGAACGGTCAACCACCTCACCACAACAGGTCCCCTCTCAGGTAGGCCGCCGCCTCTTCGGTGGACGGCCGGGAGAAGAACGTGTCGGCGCCGGCCCGTTCGGCCACCCGCCCGCGGTGGAGGAAGATCACCTCGTCGGCGAAGCGGCGCGCCTGACCGATATCATGGGTGGTCATGACGATCTTCGCGCCGCTGTCGTGAATGCCAGAGACGATTTCTTCGACCGCCCGGGTCGCGCCGGGATCCAGATTGGCGGTCGGCTCGTCGAGAAACAAAATCTCGGGTTCCAGCGCCCAGATCCGGGCAAGGGCGAGGCGCTGCTGCTCGCCGCCGGAGAGCAGGCGGGCGGGCTGGTCGGCGAAGTCGGTCAGCCCGGTGCGCCGCAGCGCATCGGCCACCCGCCGAGCCCGTTCCCCGGCCTCGATCTTCCTCAGCTTGAGCCCGTAGGCGACGTTGGCCGCGACGCTGCGGCGCAGCATCACCGGCTTCTGAAACACCATGGCCTGACGCTCGTACTGGCGGGTCGTTCCCTCGGCCCAGCGGACCTCGCCGCCGCTGGGTCCGAGCAGTCCGTGGCAGATTCGGAGCAGCAGGCTCTTACCGGCGCCGTTGGCGCCGAGAATGACGGTCTTGGGCCCGCTTTCGATGGTCAGGGAGATGCCGTCCAACAGCGCCCGATCGCCGGCGCGGAAGGAAACCTTGTCGAGGCTCAAGGGGAGGATGGACATGTACCGCGCCTACCCCCGCCGATAGGCGGAAACGCCGCCCAGAGACATGGCGACCGCGTTCACGCCGATGGCGGTCAGGACCAGGATCAGTCCCAGGGCCAGGGCAAGGGCCAGATTGCCCTTCGACGTTTCGAGCGCGATGGTGGTGGTCATCACCCGGGTCAGTCCCGCGATGTTGCCGCCGACGATCAATACCGCGCCCACCTCAGCGGTGGCGCGTCCGAAGCCCGCCATCACCGCCGTCACCAAGCTCACCCGCGCATCCCACAAAACGGTCCGCACCGCCTGATAGGGCCGGGCGCCGAAGGAACACAACTGGTCCCGGTACTCTTCATAGAGGTCCCGGGTCAGCCGGTGGCAAATGGCGACGATGATCGGCGTCACCAATACCGCCTGGGCGATAATCATCGCCGTCGGAGTAAACAGAAGCCCCAGAAACCCGAGGGGTCCGGCGCGGGACAAAAAAAGATAGATCAGCAGCCCGACGAAGACCGGCGGCAAGCCCATCAGCGCGTTGACCAGGACGATCACGGCCCGGCGGCCGGGAAAGCGGTAAACCGCAAGCGCCGCGCCCGCCGGCAGGCCGATGGCCGCGGCGATGGCCACCGCGGCCAGGCTCACGGCGAAAGATCGCGCAATTATCTCAAGCAGCTCGGCATCCAGGGCCGCAATCAGCTGCAGCGCCAAGACGAATGCCTGACCCATGTCGGACACGGCTTCTCCCCGGGCGGGCGTAAGGTCTTATTGTTGAAAGAGTTTTAGCGAAGCAACTCCCCATGCGCCAGCGCCGCCGATCACCGGCTTAGTCGCCGGCCTTCCTGTGTCCCCGGATCACCATCAAAATTCCGGAGATTACCAGCGCCGCCGCAACGACATGAAAGATTTCGAGGGTCTCGCCGAGAAACGGGATCGCCAGCGCGGCGCCGTAAATCGGCAATAGATTGACGAAGATGGCCGCGCGATTGGGCCCCACCGCCCGGTTGCCGGCATTCCAGAGAAAGATGGAGACGATCGAAATAATCACCGCCATGAACAGAATGACCAGCCCGTTCTCCGGGGTAAAGACGACCGGCCGGACATAAATCGTCTCCCAGACATAGAACGGCAGGAGCATCACCGATCCGGACACCGAGACTATGAACAGCAGGGTCAGCAGGCTGAACCCCCGCGGCAGCCGATGCAGCATCACCGCATAGCCGGCGTATGCCACCGTCCCGGCGATCACCATGATATCGCCGATATTGAACCGGAGCGCCGTGAGCACCGTGAGGTCCGCTTTCGAGACGCTGATAAGAACCCCGAACAAGGCGGCGGCGAGCCCGACGGATTGCACCCAGGACAGCCGGTGGCGAAGAATGAGAAGCGCAACGAGGGCGGTCATCGCGGGCTGGCTGGAATTGACCAGGGTGCCGCTGATGGCGGTGGTGAAGTTGACCCCGGCATACAGCATGACGCTCCCGAACATCTGTAGAACGGCCAGCAACAGAAACAAACCGATCCTGGGCCGGATCAGCGGCCAGCGGTCGGTCAGGTCCCGCCGGACAAAGGGCAGCATGATCAGGGCGGCAATGCTCCAACGCCAGAAGGTCAGGCCAACGCCCGGCAGATCGACGCGCATGCCGCGGGCGAAAATAATCCCGATGGCCCACAGAAAAACCGTAACGGCCAGCATCAGAAAGGCGGCTCGGGTGGAAGGCGCGTATTCCTCGATGGTGCGCACAAACGCCAATCGCACCTAGCTCTCCTCCTTCCGCCGTCCGGTCAGGACAACGGTGGAAATGCCGAGGCAGACCAACGCCGCGCCGATAACGTGGAACAGAAACAGCCGCTCGCCGAGGAACGTGATGGCGACCGCCGCCCCGAAGATCGGGATCAAGTTGATGAACATGGTCGCATGAATGGCGCCCACCGCCCTCAAGCCTGCGTTCCAGACGTAGACCGACACCACGCTGCACAGGCCCAACACGACCGAAACCCAGAAGGTCTCCGCCGATGCCGGCGTTGTTCTGTGGAACGCGGTTTCCAGCAGAAAGGTCGGCAGCATGACGACAAGCCCGCTGGCCATTATGAGGAACAGCATCGCCGACAGGCCAAGGTCGTGGGGAAGGCGCGGGAAATAGATGGCATACGACGCCCAGCCGACCACCGCGATCAACGCGATGAAATCTCCCGGATTAAAGGCAAGCGCCTGCAAGACGGACAGATCGGCCCGGACGACCATCACCGCGATGCCGGCCAATGCCGCGACGATTCCGGCGCCCTGCAATCCCCGTATCCGGGTGCCGACGAGAATGGCCGCCAGGATGACGGTGATCGCCGGTTGGGTCGCGTTGGCGACGGTCGCATTGATGGCGGTGGTGAAATTCACCGCGACAATGATCATGGCCTGGGCGCCGGTCATGAGAAATCCGAGAAAAACCAGCATCTTGAGGTGCCGCCGCAAGACGGGCCAAGCGCGCCGAAGTTCCGGGAGGGCGATGGGCAGAAGCACCAGGACCGCGACCAGGACGCGCCAGAAATTCATCCCGAACGGCGGGATGGTCTCATAGAAGGCGCGGCTGATGACCGTGTTGACCGCCCAAATGAAGGCCGCGAGCGTCAACAGGACATACGCCAGCGCGGGGCGCGGCGAAAAATTCTCGATCCAATTCATGAACTGGCGGCCCGGACGTCCCCAAACATTCCCGTACTTGACCCGGACTCTATGCCTCCCGTCCCGGCTGGCCAGACATTTCCCCTTGGTGTCCGAATTTCCGGCGCGCTATCGTGGGGCCGTCAGACCGGGGAGAGGTTTCCATGGCCGACTGGGTTGATTTGACGCGGGGGATCGCGCTCCCCCGCTATTGCGATCATTACGGACACATGAACGTCCGTTACTACGCGCAATTCTTCGATGATGCGGGCTGGCACATCCTCAATCTGGCCGGGATCGCCTTCGAGGATATCCAGGACCGGGGCCTCGGAACCGTGGTCGCCAACCTCTCCATCGATTTCCACCATGAACTGGCGCGCGGCAAGCTGTTCGTCATCCGCGGCGGCTATACGCGGGTGGGCACCAAGAGTTTCCATCACGAACTCCGGCTCTACGAAGCCGATACCATGATCCACTGCGCCACCCAGACCTCGGTCGAGGTGTTCTTCGACACCAAGGCGCGGAAGGCCGTGGAAATCCCGGACGATCTCAAGGAAAAGATGTCGGCCCGCGTGGTCGCGCCGGACTAGGACAAACCAAAAAAGAGGCGGCCCGAAGACCGCCTCCCATTCGTGGTCTCCCTCAGCCGGCTACTTGATGGCGCCGACCTCCTTGTAGAATTTCAGCGCACCCGGATGGAAATCCATGTTTTCCTGACGGGCGGCGTACTTGAGGTTGACCTGCTTCATGTACGGCGCGCTCTTCCGGATATCCTCGATGTTCGTCCAGAACGCCTTGACCATGTTGTAGACGGTCTGCGCGTCAAGGGTGGAGCGGACGGTGACGCCGAGAACCGCGTCGTTGATCCACACGTCGTGCTCATTGACCTGCTGGGAGCCATAGGCGTCCTTGCTGATCGAGCCGGGAAGCCGGCCGGGAGCAGCAAAGAACTTCTTCAGCTTGTCGTTGCCCATCAGATCGCTCTCCTTCGGAAGGCCCAGGATGCGGATCTTGGAGGTGGCCGAGATCTGCTGAAGCTGGGCGCACGGGTCCAGGCAGCCGATGGTGTAGACGTCGAGCTGACGGTCCTGGAAGGCCTGGAAGGCCGAGGCGAAATTCAGATTGACGCTCTTGAAGTCACCCTTCTTGGGTGACAGGCCGGTCGAGGCCGCAATGAACGCCAGACCGTTGACCAGCTGACCACCGGACGGCGGTCCGATAAACGCCTTCTTGCCCTTCAAGTCAGCCAAGGTCTTGATGCCGGAATCGGCATAGGTCACATAGTGATAGCCGCCGAGCGGGAACCAGAAGACCATATTCAGGTTCTTGGCGAGCGTCTTGACGTTCTTGAGCTTCTTGTATATCCGCGAACCGTTCTTCATCCAGCCGTAGACCGACGGTGCGGTCATGGACATGTCGATGGACTCCCGGGCCACGTCGACCATGTGCTTGGTCGCCGTGCCGGTCGCATCGACGGTAATTTCGACCGTATCGACGTTTTGGTTCACGATGTTGGCGAATGTCGTCATCACCAGGTACATGGATGAACCCGGCGCGATGGTCGACATCTTGAGCTGTTTCTTCTGGGCCTGCGCCGCGGTGGCCATGAACACCGCAAGCAGACCCGCAACAGCAAATAGTCCCAGACGTTTCAACATTTGCAAGTTACCTCCACTGTCTGTTGGCTTCCGGCGCGCCGCTCAACCGGCATCGCGCCATCATGCGTTCCACCAGGAACGCCCCAAGTATAACCACAGAACTAATCGCCGCGACCATAGAAACGGGGACCAAAACGGCGACCCCGGCGATCAATCCGACCGTCCGCTGGACAATGCCGATGTCCGCCCGCGTGGTCGCGGCGGATTAGGCCAAACCAAAAAAGAGGCGGCCCGAAGGCCGCCTCCGATAATTTCAGCACGGTTCTGGTTTACCGCTTCCAAACACCCGCCTCGCGGTAGTACTTCTCCGCGCCGGGATGAAACGGCATGTTCTGTTTGGCCGACGCGAAATCGATGCTCACTTGACGCATGTAAGGCACGCTTTCCCGAATGGCCCCCAAATTATCCCAGAACGCCTTTGTCATATTGTAGACGGTGTCGGCGCTCAACGTGGAACGCGC
>JAJECC010000108.1 GCA_022822205.1 Rhodospirillales bacterium
AGCCGGCGCACGGCATGCAGGGAGTGGATGTTCATTACGGCCTGTGGTCCCGGCTTACCGCTGCCACAATCGATCCGGTACCCGTCATCGAACTTGAAAGCAATGCTGCCGGAATCCAGGTCACCGGTGAGTTTACGGAATATTCTTTCCGTCGCCGCCCTGTTCAGCGCTGCAATGCGCAAGAAGCCCGGTATGGGGAGTTTGAGTTGAAGGTGACGTAACGCGATCGACATGGCCTACACCGCCTATTTCGGAATCTGAGAAATCGCTTCCCTGTGTGGGCCCGTGGACCGGGTCTTGGATGATTTCTCGGCTGAACTGCGGGGGAAATAGGGTGCTCCCTTCAAGAACAAACGAATAGCCTCCCAGTGGATGCCGATTACCACCTTGAGGGTCATCAACGGATACTTAAATGCCGCTTTCAGGAGATTGACGTCGGTTAGGGGTCTGCGATCACCGCTGAAGGCAGCAGCCAAGAGCAAGCCTTCACGGTCCTCTTCGCGAATGACGACACGGACCACGTTACCCGGTGGCTGGATGCGGAAATCATAAGTGCAATCCATGGGAATAAACGGAGATACGTAGAATTCCTTGCGACTCCTCTGTCGGACAATTTCTTTCCCGCCAGCTGTAACAGGCAGGGTGTAGGCGTGCCGCTCCTTAAAAGTGTTGTGAACCTCGTGGATCACCGCACCCAGGTTGCCATCGGGCTTGTAGCAAAAGAACACGGTCAATGGATTGAAGACATCACCGAGAATCCGCGGGTAGGTCAGCATCAGTATCTGGTGCGACGACTCGCCAAGGCCGCTCGCCATCAATTGGCGTTCGACCCACCGCCGGATGTCTTGGCCGTCACCGTGATCGGCATCATGGACCGAAAAGAACGCCGGTCGGTTAAATCCAAACATACTTGACCTTTCGGAAATGGGCTCGAGGTCGTCGAGGTCGAGGAGAAGCGAAAACACCTTGTAACGGAGGCGGTGTTTCCTTGGCCGCATTCTCTGGTGAACGACCTCACCGAAATAAATGCCAGAACCACTAGACATCACGCCGCCTTCTGAAGCACACCGGGTAGACGGTAAATTCGGCCGGACTCGTTAGCCACCGACCAGGGACGCCGGATGCCGCTTAAGTCTTCGGCTACCGCGAGGCCCGATTGCAATCCGTCTTCGTGGAAACCGTAGCCGAAGTAGCTTCCGCAAAACCACGTATTGCGCCGTCCCTGGAGTTCCCACAATCGGCGCTGGGCTGTCCAGGCGCCAACGTCGAAGAACGGATGTTGATAGCGGAATGTTCGCAAGACCTTCCGATGATCAGGTTCAATCTTTGGATTGACGGAGATGAACAAAGGCGAACGCGGGTCAATTCCCTGCAGGGAGTTCATCCAGTAGGTGACACTGACACCATCCGCTGCGGTGCCGTTATAGTTCCAGCTTGACCAGACGCGGCGGCGCCTTGGCATCAGCCGCTCATCCGTGTGCAGCACCACCTGATTGTCTGTGTAGCGGAATTGGCCGAGTATGACGGATTCCAGTGAATCGGCATCTCGCAGCATGGCAAACGCTTCATCTCCGTGAGCCGCGATGACGACGTGATCGTGACGATTGAGATTGCCCGCCGCGTCCATGACCTCGATGCCGCCCGGGAACCGGGATATGGATCTGACGCCTGCTCCCACTTTGACCTGCTCAGCGTAATCTGCCGTCAGCCGGTTGACGTATTCCCGGCTGCCGCCGTCGACGGTTCGCCATTTGATGCCGCCGTCAAATGCAAGGAGGCCATGGCTGGCAAAGAAACGAAGGAAGGTTAACGCCGGCTGAACTCGCATCTCCGCCGGCTTTGTCGACCAAATCGCGGCGCCGAGCGGGAGGATAAACAGCTCCGAAAAGTCCCGACCGTAGCCCCTGATGTCGAGAAATTCCCCGAGGGTTTGGTGGGGATCGGATATATCGGCATTGAGATAGTCTTTAGCCTCGGTATAGAAACGCCGGATTTCGGTCATCATCCGCCAAAATCTCGGCTTGACGATGTTGCGCCGTTGCCCGACCACGGCGTTGGCGCCAGCGCTGCCATACTCCAGACGGCCGCCGTCAATGGAGACCGAAAACGACATATTACTGGGCTTGGTCGGGACTCCCAGATGGCCAAACAGGGCAACAAGGTTGGGGTAGTTGACCTCGTTGTAGACGATAAACCCTGTGTCCACAGGCTGCAATCCGTTGATACCAGGGACATCCACCGTATTCGAATGACCGCCAACGCGGCCCTCCTTCTCGTAGACGGTCACGTTGTGCCCTTGGCTCAATAGCCAGGCCGCCGACATACCGGCAATGCCGGACCCGACGACGGCAATGTCGAGCCGACGTCCTGGACGGCTGCCGGAAATAGGACAGATATGATTCATGGGTTTCCAAACGAGGAGACGTAATCGGCACAAATTTATTAGGGTTTACGCCAAGAGGACGAAAACGGATCAGTCAATTGTCGACTCATCGCTGTGATCCGACTTGCGCATGACGGCGTAAAGGGAGAGGTATGGCAGTCGCGCTAACTTTGAATTGTGCCCCGATGGACGGCCGGTATCCCAATCCGGCCTCCGGTGCTATTCTGCCGCGTGCTGCCCGTCCTGGCGCTGCTCCCGAAAAAGCAAATTCCGAACGCAACTCCAAGGACATGACCGAAGTAAACCAATTCAACGCGTTGCTTGGCAAAATTGCGGAAACGCAGGACAAGCGAGCTTTTGCCGATCTCTTTGAGCATTTTGCGCCGCGCATTAAGTCTCTGATGCTACGCTTGGGAACGGATCCGCACACGGCCGATGAATTGGCTCAGGAAACGATGCTGTCTGTGTGGCGGAAGAGCCATCTGTTTGACCCCGCCAAGGCCGCCGCATCGACATGGATTTTTGCTATCGCCCGGAACCTTCGGATCGATCGGTTCCGAAGGGAGAAGCGCCCCGAACTTGACCCCAACGACCCCGCCTTGATCCCTGCTGCTGAACCGATGGCGGATGATCAATTGGAGGCGAACGATCAGGCGGCCAGGGTTCGGGAATGTCTCGAGACATTGCCGAAAGAACAGCGGATCGCGGTTCAGCTGTCGTTCGTCGAGGGGCTATCCCACCAGGAAATAGCGGATCGTTTGGATTTACCGTTGGGGACGGTAAAATCCAGGCTGAGGCTGTCTTTCTCAAAACTAAGGCCAATGTTGAGGACTGAATCATGATTGCGCACCATCCCGGTGACGATCTCTTGTTGAGCTACGCGGCCGGCTCCTTGGGGGAAAGCTGGAGTTTGGCGATCGCCGCCCATTTGGCATTGTGCCCGGTTTGCCGGGACGCGGTTGCTGCCGCGGAGCACATTGGCGGTGTTCTCCTGGACGAAACACCTGCTGAAACGATGACCGCCGGCTCCCTTGAGGATTTGCTCACCCGGCTCGATGAGGCGCCGGTCGAGACATTTGAACCCGTAGCGCCGGAAACTGCCGTCCTGCCCGAACCATTACGCGGTTATATCGGCGGCGACCTGGACAACATACCTTGGAAATCAAGTGGTGGCGGGACCTATCAGCACCTGTTGTCGACGAATGATTTGGCTCAGGCCCGCCTTCTGCTGATCCCGGAAGGTCGGCCGGTACCGGAACACGGGCACGGCGGCCGCGAACTGACCCTGGTGCTGAGTGGCAGTTTCCATGATCAAACCGGCTCGTTTGGCCGGGGCGATATGGAGGACGCCGACGAAGACTTGATTCACACGCCGATCGCCGGACGCGGCGAGGATTGTATTTGTCTCGCGGTCACGGACGCTCCGCTGAAATTTACCGGCTTTGTGCCTCGGATCGTCCAACGCTTCATCAAAATATAGCTCCGTTTGATCCCCGACTGCTCATCCGCAAGATAACGGCATGAGCAGCCGCGAATACTAGCCCGAACCCAAATATTTGGACGCCTTTCCGGACAAATCGGGCAATGACGTCAATGGCCTTGGCGAAGAACGATGCGGCCGGCGAGGTCGTCTACACGTCGCCGGAGGGAGAGGACGTTCTCCGGCGCAAGCTGGCCAACTGGGAGCGCTACATTCACGAGGCCGAGGAGGTCGACCCGCTGATCCGCCTTGCGGTAATGCATTATCAGTTCGAGGCGATCCACCCGTTCACCGACGGAAACGGCAGGACCGGACGCGTGCTGAACCTACTCTATCTCGTCGACAAGGGCCTGCTCGACATTCCCGTCCTCTATCTGAGCCGGCACATCATCCGGAACAAGGCGCTCTACTACCGGTATCTGCTCGAGGTCACGACCCGGCAGGCCTGGGAAACGTGGATATTGTTCATTCTGGAGGCCGTCAGAACGACAGCCGAATGGACCACGGCGAAAATCCATGCGATCCGTGAGCTTCTCGATGAGACGGGCGCCGCAATTCGGCAGCGGATGCCGACGATGTACTCCCGGGAACTGGCGGAACTGATCTTCGTCCATCCCTATTGCCGGATCGGCGACGTGGTGGCAGCGGACATCGCCAAGCGCCAGACGGCCGCCGTCTACCTGAAGGCGCTCGCCGCGGAGGGCATTCTCGAAGAGATCAAGGCGGGGCGCGAGAACCTCTACATCAACCCGCCGCTTCTGGCCGAACGCGCGAGTCACGTGCGCCCGACGGTGGCGATGCCGTGGTTACGCATCGGTTAGACGCGCGTCCACAACGCCGCCCGCGCAACGTGGAGTTTTTCCTCGAACTGAAACGGTTGATCACGGGCTTTAGTGCTTCACACTGATTGAACGCTTGTCTCGTCATTCCGCATGTCGGCCCGCTCAAGCACCGGTCGGGCCGCGTCGTACGAGCAGTCCCCTATGCTTGCGGGAAGGGCCGCATGCGCCATTCGTGGTCAAACCCGTTGCGGAGGTTCCATCCGCTCGTTTTTTTTTCGCCGCCCCGAGGGGACATGGGGCGCCTAGCGGGGCCAGGGGTGTGAAACGCAGGATTTGCCATATCGAAAGCGGTTTTCCCATGCTCCCGCCGCGCCTATCTATTCAGAGATGAGCATAGGCAATTCAGGTTCCGGCGGCGTCCTCGATGCCCGGTTTCTGCGGGCGATCGAGGTCTGGTGCGCCCGAAACGAAATAAGCGCCGGGGCGTTCGGCGCCGCCGTGTACCGTGACCGGGGCTTCGTCGCCTCGTTGCGCGATGGGCGCAGTGCGCGGCTCGGGACGGTGGACCGGGCGCTCGCCGTGATGGGCGAGCCACCGGCCGGCCCCGCCTTCCTCCGGGAGGTGGAGGCGTTTCTCGCGGTAACGGGGGTCAAGCGTTCGCTGCTCGGACGGGAAGCGACGGGCAACCCCTCCTTCGTGGCGCAACTTCGCGAGGGCGTGTCGCCGAAGCTGGCGACGGTTGAAGCTGTGCGCGCGGCGATGAAATCGCACGCCAGCCCTGCCGAGTGGCGTGAGATCCGCGCCCTCGCCGGCGCGATGCCGGCGATCATGACCGGCGCCCGGCTGCCGTCTCCGGAGTCCCCTGCCCGGTCCGTAAATCGCGATCCCAGTCCGGATCGGCCGGCCCGCCGCTTAGAGAACCGGGGCTATGTGGATACCCGCGAGGCGGCGGAGCGGCTCGGGCTGTCCCCGAACACGCTGGCCCGCTACCGGATCACCGGGGCGGGTCCCCGGTACTACCGTTTCGGGGGCTGCGTGCGCTACCGGGAAACGGATCTGGAGGCGTGGGCCGCCGGCCGCCGGGGACGCCGGAACGGCGGCGACCGCGCCGGAGACGAGGCCGCGCGGCGGGCACTGTCGTGAGTTCGGGCGTCTCCGGGTTCCGGGACGGCTGACATGATCGGCGCTCGTTGGCCGCGCCGCATGGTCCGGTTGGGGCTGCTTGGCGTCGCCGCGATGACTCTGGCGGCCCCAGCCATCCTGCTGGCGCGCGGCACCACCGGACACGACTGGTACGCGGCCGGCCAGGTGACGCTTGCGGAGGTGATGATCGCCGTCGGCTTCAGCAAAACCACGACCGTGGCTTACCGAACTGCGGACGGCGTTACCTGGAACATCATTCGAGCGGCGGTCGCCGTATTCCCGTCGGCGGAGCAGGCACGGCGGCGCATCCTGCGAAAGATCGGGGACGGCGTCATGCTGGGCGCCGGTGTCGGCGGGACGGTGTTCTGCCTGATGCTGTTCGGGGCCGCGGGCCACGGGCGGCGCGACTGGCCCGGGACCGCCCTGGAGCCGGTGGAGTATCCCCATCGCCGTCCGCCGGCAGCGGGCCCGGCGGGGCGCATTGCGGACTGGGTGCAGCCCGGACTGCGGGCGCGGATCGCGCTGCTGGTGGTGTCCCCGGCGGAGCTCGAACGCCTCCTGGCGCCGCTCGGCCACGGGCGGCGTCCCGGCTTCGTCGATTTGCCGGGACCGTACGGTGCGGCACCCGCGGACGCCGACGGCGAACTCTTGGAACCGACGGAAACGCCGGGGCTGCCGACGACGGGGAATGGCAGCCAGGGTACCGAAGCCGCGGTCCCGGCCAAACCGGCCCCCGCCGATCCCGGAAGCCGTGAGGGCAAGACGGAGACGGATAACCCGGCCGAACGCAAGGCGGTTGGGCGCAGGCGCGAGCCGGGCGAAGAATTCTTCTGATGGTGGCCTCGATCGGGGCCGTCGCCTCGTCGTCCCAGGGCGTGAGCTACTACGAGCGCGACGGCTATTACGCGAAGGACGATCCCGATCATCGCAACGCCAGCGCCTGGGCCGGCAAGGGCGCGGACGATCTTGGCCTCAAGGGTCCGATCGATCCGGACTCGTTCACCGCGATCCTCGAGGGCCGGGTGCCGGACGGCCCGCGGCTCGGCCGTCCCGGCAAGGACGGCGAACTCGTCCACCGTCCCGGCCGCGACCTCACCCTCTCCGCTCCTAAATCCGTCTCGCTGGCGGCGCTGGTGGGCGGCGACGCCCGCGTCGCCGAGGCCCACGGCCGGGCGGTGGAGCGCACCCTCGCCTGGGTCGAGGAGCGCGCCGTCGAGACCCGGACGAAAGGTCGGGAAAGCGGCCAGATGATCCGCGCCGGGGACCAGAGTGCGGTGATCGCCACCTTCACCCACGAGACCTCGCGCAATCTCGACCCGCAGCTCCACACCCACGCGGTGATCGCCAACATGGTGCTGGGCGAAGACGGCAAGTGGCGCACCATGGCCAACGAGAAGCTCTATTCCTCGAAGATGCTGATCGGCGCGCTCTACCGGGGCGAGCTCGCGCGGGAACTGGGTAAGCTCGGCTACGGTATCGAGAAGACCCATGCCGACGGGCGGTTCGAGATCGCGGGCGTGTCGCGGGACGTGATCGATGCCTTTTCCACCCGCCGGGCGGAGATCGAGGCGGCGATGGACGGGCGCGGCCTGGGGACGCCGGCGGAGAACCAGCGCGCCGCCCAGCGCGCGGCGCTGATGACCCGGGCGGCGAAGCGCGACGTCGACCGGACCGAGCTGCGGGAGATGTGGCGGCGCCAGGCGGAGGGCCTCGGGTTCAATGCGAAGGCGCTGACTGCCGATGCGGTGGAGCGGAGCCGGGACGCTCCGGGCAGCGATCGCGGGGTTGGCAGGGAGGCCGCACCAGACGGCGCGGCGGCTCGCCAGGCGGACCTGTTCGATCTCCCGCCGCAATCTCCGGCGGACGCCGCCATGGCCTGGGCAGTGGAGCACCTCTCCGAGCGCGAGGCGGTGTTCGCGAAGACCGGCCTGCTCGCCGCCGCGTTGGCGTGGAAACCGGGCGCGGTGACCATCGGGGAGGCCGAGGCCGCCATCGCCAGGCTGGAGAAGGAAGGCACGCTTCACGCTTGCGGCCTGCCGGCCTGGGGCGAATCGCTCACCACCGACAAGGCGGTGGCGGATGAAAAGGAAACCATCGCGCTGATGGAACGGGGCCAGGGCGCATCCCGCCCCGTGATGCGCGGCTGGATCGCGGGGCCGCTCCTGCACAAGGGCCGCCTCACCCAGGGCCAGAAAGAGGCGGTCAAGACCATCCTGTCGTCGAAGGACCGGGTGATCGGCGTGCAGGGATATGCCGGAACCGGCAAGACCACCATGCTGGACCGCGCCCGGCAGCTCGCCGCCAAGAGCGGCTACCGCATGATCGGGGTCGCGCCGTCCGCCTCGGCGGCGCGGACGCTTGCATCCGAAGCCGGGATCGAAACCGAAACCCTGCAGCGTTTCCTTGCCCGCAACGCGGGCATCGCCGAGGGCCGGCTGACCCGGAAGGGCGCCAGGGAAATGCGCGCGGCCTTCCGCAAGACGGTGCTGGTGGTCGACGAGGGCTCCCTCGCCTCGACCGTCCAGGCCCGCGATCTGCTCCGGATCGCCGCCGCGATCCGCATTCCCCGGGTGGTGCTGGTCGGCGATGCGAAGCAGCTCGACGCCGTCGATGCGGGCAAACCGTTCGCGCAGTTGCAGGCGGCGGGCATGAAGACGGCGGTGATGGACGAGATCCTGCGCCAGAAGGACGCCGAGCTGAAGGAGGCGGTGCGCGCCAGCCTCGCGGGCGAGATCGGCAGGGCCTTCGGGAAGCTTGGCGACCGGGTTGCGGAGGTCAAACCCGACAACCTCGCCGGCGCGGCCGCGGCGCGCTGGCTGAAGCTGTCGGCTCGCGATCGCGAGAACACCGGGCTGATGGCGCCGAGCCATGCGCTCCGCACCGAGATCAACGGCCACATCCGCGAGCGCCTGGCCCGCGACGGGGTGATCCGCGGCCCCGCCTATGAGGCCGAACGGCTGGTTAGCCATGGATATACGAGCGCGGAGAAATTGGTGGCCGCGAATTACTCTCCCGGCGATGTCGTCGCCTTCCACCGGGACTACAGGAGCCTGGGGGTCGCCAAGGGCGATGAGCGCCGCGTCTCCGGTGTCGATCACCGGAACGGCACGGTGATGCTGGAGAGGCCGGATGGAAAATCCGTCCCCTGGCGGCCGCGCCAGGTGGGCGCGAAGCGCGGCGCGGTCGAGGTATACCGGACGGAAAGCATGGAGCTCCGCGCCGGCGACCGCATTCGCTGGACCCGCAACGATGCCGGCCTCGGGCTGGTCAACAGCGACACGGCGGAAGTCGCGCGGGTCCGGGACGGCCGCGTCGCGTTCCGGCTCGGCGACGGCCGGACGCTGGAACTCGGCGGGAGCGACCCGCAGCTGCGCCATCTCGACCATGCCTGGGCCTCCACCGTGCATGCGTTCCAGGGGCGCACCGTTGACAACGTGATCGCGGTGATGGAGGCGAAACACCCGAAACTGTCGACGCAGAAGAGCTTCTACGTGGAGATCAGCCGTGCGCGGCACGGTGCCGAGCTGGTCACGGACGATGCGAAGACGCTCCGCGAGACCCTGGAGGCCGCCACCGGCGAGCGGGTCTCGGCGCTCGAAGGGATCGGCGCGGCGGAGAAGGCGCTCGCGGAAGAGAAAGCGCGTGGCGACGGGAAAGAGCGCGGGCGCGGACTGGAAAGGCAGGTGGAACGGCCCGCCGGAACCCGGGACGAGGCGGTGGCGGACAGGGGCCGAGAGCCCGAGCGGCAAAAAGCGCCGGAGCAAGAACGCGCCGCCGAAATGGATAAGTCCCGGGGATCGCGCGGCATCGAGATGGAGATGTGATCCCGATTAGCCGGAAACCGTCGCGGTGAGCACGGCGTTCGGGCCGCGGCTGACGTCGCTGGCTCGGTGAACATGTCTGGCGGCGCATCCTCCGGCCAGGTCGCGCACCGGTCGAACCCGATTGTCTTCCGGAAGCGACGCGCCGTGCGATTGCGGAGCGCCGGCCATCGGGCTTGCGCCTGTAGCGGTTTCGGCAATCGTAGGGGTTCGTATCGCGTCGCTTGACGCTTGACATGTTTGTTCGATAGATTCCGCCATGAAGATTCGGAGCGTGACTCACAAGGGCCTGCGCCGGCTCATCGAGGAAGACAACGCAGCGGCGCTCCCGCCCGCGGTCGTGCCGAAGCTGCGGCGCATGCTGTCTTTCCTCCAGGACATGGAGCGCGAGGACGAATTGCGGACGGTTCCGGGCTGGAACGCGCACCGGCTTACCGGCGACCGCAGGGGCGTCTGGAGCCTGACGGTGACCAGGAACTGGCGGCTCACTTTCCGGATCGACCGGGCCGAGGGCGAGATCGTCGACCTCGACTACGAGGATTACCACTAGGAGATGGCGATGGGCACGACACGGGGTTTGCGGATGAAGAACCCGGCACACCCGGGCGGGTTCGTGAAGAGCGAAATCGTCGAGGCGATGGGCCTGTCGGTGACGGGGGCCGCGTCGGCGCTGGGGGTCACGCGCCCGGCGCTGTCCGCGCTGCTCAACGAGCGGGCGAGCCTCTCGCCCGAAATGGCGCTCAGGATCGAGAAGGTATTCGGCGTGTCGATGGACACGCTGCTGCGCATGCAGACCAGCTACGACATCGCCCGGACCCGCGAGCGCGAGGGCGAGATCGACCTCGTTCCGTTCGAAAGGCGGGTCGCCTGAGCATGCCTTGTTGCGGGTGTAGGTGACGACCGGGAACCGCGCTAATTTGCTGAAGTCGGCAGGTGATGGCGCTTCGGGCGGACGGGTGACTTGCCGGATGAGCGAAGGCGGCGTCTTCGTCCGGCAGGCGCTACGACTCTTTGCTTGAATGGTTGGCGCCGAGCGTCTTGTTTTGGGCGGCGCGGGCATCTTCGGCGGCCCTGTTGAAGAGCTCTACCCTGTCCGATCCGGCGAGTTCCTCCTCCTTTAGGTGCGCCAACAGGTGGACGCCGCGGAAGGTTCTCACGATCAGCTCGGCCAGTTCCGGCGTCAAGCCACCGCCGTAGAGATAGAGATCATCGGCCGCGGCGCGCGCGGCGGACTTGCGCACGAACGAACTGGGAGTGATTCCAGCCTTCTCGGCGGCCTCGACCACGGCATCCCACTCGTTTTTCGTGAACCGGATTGAGCGCTGGAAGCTCTTGTTTGTCATCGTCACCTCCCATGTTCGAGCCCGAACCTGAGTTGCCGCGCACTCCGTTGTCAGGCGGATTCCGAAGGTTATGGGGCTGTTTCCCGATCCATTGGCCTACCTGGCCTCGGGCGGCAATCCCGTGTTTTCTCCGTCCATGGCCGCATTGCGCGCGCATTGCGCACGGTTCTCTGGAGCATACATCGCGAACACGCCAAAAACACCTGCAATGATTCCAGAGGCTTGGCCGTAACACAAAGCGCACTACAGTTCCCCATCATACGGCAGGCCCCGATTGGCGACGCTTGGCGCCGCAAGGACACCGTAGGGCTACGCATGCGCCCCATTCACCATCGGTGCGTCAGGTGTGACGAAACCGCGCCCTCCGGGGCGTCGAGGACATAAAATCGGCTGTATTCACGATGGGGAAATCGACGCCGGGGAACCCGGCGGAGGGGAGCCCCGCGGCGATTGAGCGGGCGGCGGGGCCGGCACGAGCGATGGCGGCGATGCGAAGCACCGTGCCGAGCAAGGCGGCGGGCGCGCCGGCAGTGGCGCCGGCAGTCGTGCCGGCGGAAGTGCGTCAGGCGGTGCGCCGGGATCGGCGCAGCCGGCGATGCACCCATGCGAAGCATGATGCGGGGGCGCCGCGCGATCGGTGTGCGAACGCAAAACGGGCCGCGCCGCCGCCGGAGCAACGATGCGGCCCGTCGAGGCGGTGCGGTCAGGCCGCGATGCGCTGCACCGGGATGCCGAGGGTGCGCGCCTTGTCGACCAGGTTCTCGGTGATGCCGGAGCCGGGGAACGCGATGACGCCCTTGGGCAGGAGGTTGAGCAGCTCGTCGTTGCGGCGGAACGGGGCGGCCCGTCCGTGGCGGTCCCAGTCGGGCTTGCAGACGACCTGGTGGACGCCGTTGCGCTCGGCCCAGCTTGCCGCGATCTTCTCGACGCCGGGGCCGCCGCCGTGGACCAGCACCATGTCGGCGTACTTCTCGCGGGCCTTGTCGAGGCGCTCGATGACGGCGGCCGGGTCGGCGATGTCCTTGCCGCCCGCGATGGCGACGAGGGTGCCCTGCGGCAGGGCGAACGGCGGAGCGCCGGGGATCGACCGGCTCACGTTCAAGGTCATCGAGGCCGAGATCGGGGTCGATAGGTTCCTGGCCGAACTTCGCCGGAAGCTCGTCGCCAAGCGGTACAAGCCCCTTCCGGTCAAGCGGGTTTACATCCCGAAGGCCGGAGGGGGCGAACGCCCGCTCGGCATTCCTGTCATCGAAGACCGCGTTGCACAGGCGGCGGTGAAGATCGTCATCGAACCGTTGTTCGAGGCGAGCTTCAAAGACTTCTCGTATGGCTTCCGACCGAAGCGAAGCGCTCACCAGGCGTTGCGGGAGGTCTACAAGTGGCTGAACTTCAAATGCCACTGGGTTGTCGATGCGGACCTCAAATCGTACTTCGACACGATTCCGCACGACAAATTGCTGCTGTCTGTCAGGTCCCGGGTCATAGACCGGTCGGTGGTCAAGCTGATCGAGCTGTGGCTCAAGGCCGGTGTGATGGAGGACATGGCGGTTCGCAGGGAGCTGACGGGGACGCCGCAAGGCGGGGTTATCTCGCCGCTCCTCGCCAACCTCTATCTGCACTGGCTGGACCAGTATTGGGAGACGAAGGGCTTCGGCGGCCGACAGCACGATGCTCACATCGTGCGCTACGCCGATGACTTCGTGATTCTCTGCGGGCGCAATCCAGAGCTTTATCTGGAACGGGCCAAGTCGGTTCTCGACCGGCTCGGTCTGGCGCTCAATGCAGAGAAGACCAAGGTAGTGAATGCCACGGAAGAACCGTTCGACTTTCTCGGACATCGCTTCGTGGTGCAGCCCTCCAAGCGCTCCGGCGCTCTACGGGCCTACTACTACCCGGCTCCCAAGGCGATGGCGTCCGTGAAGGGGAAAATCCGGGACATTGCCCGAACCGGGCAACACCAGGACCTCCCCGACCTCATCCGGCGGCGGCTTAATCCGCTGCTGCGGGGATGGGGGACATACTTCAAGACGGGCAACTCTCGGAAACACTTCCAGAGCATCGACAACTACGCGGTCTGGGTCCTCTGCATCATGTTGAGGAAGAAGCACAAGAAGCGGTCTAAGGGGTGGAGGGACCACCCGCCGTCGTGGTTCTACGAGTACCATCAACTGGTTCAATTGAACCGAATGGTGGTGCTCGGCAACGTCTCGCGACGGTACGCCCGCTCCGTGCCGCCGTAATGCCGCAGGAAGAATGCAGTCGGAAAGCCGTGTGCGGGAAAACCGCACGCACGGTTTGACGAGGGGCCGCTGGGGAGATGACTTCAAACCAGGGGCCTACTCTACAGAAGGCCCGTCATCTCCTCCCTCCCCAACTGGGGCGGCCGCTTCGGCGGCCGCCCCCTTTTTGCAGCCGAACCGGAGGCGGCCCGTCCGGGCCTCGCGCCCGCGCTTCGCTCGGGCCGCCGGCCCGCGGCCTGCCCCGGATCCGTTCCGGGCCCGCCGGCCGGAGCGGGCGCCCGGTCCGGGAGAGGAAGAGAAGAGCGGAGGGCCGGGCAAGCCGACCAAGAGAGAGGAGAGAGGTGATCATGGCCACCCGTTACGTCATCCGCACCGTTGACGAGGACTGGATCGACCTCGTCGGCGAACCCGTCCGCATCGACGACCGCCGCGCCGCATGGGCCGAGGCCAAACGGCGCGTCGCCGCCGATCCCGATTTGAAGACCGTCGTCCTGAATCGCGATACCGGCGCCGTCCTGTGCGCGCGCGGCTCCCAACAGGACATCACTTCGGGGCGCAACGCTCCGATCGCTCAACCCGATCATCAAGGAGATCGTCATGACCTTCCACATCAACACCACCGACCACTTCGAGAGCGCCGGGCAATCCGCCACCGCGACCGTCTGCGAGAACGCCGCCCTCTTCGGCGCAACCCCTGAGCGGGACGAGTTCGACACCCGGGACGTCTGGGACGCCGACGAAGCCGTCACCGCAACCCGGGAAGCCTTCGGTCTCCTGGCCGACGTCATCGCATGCGACGGGTTCCAGCTCGCCGATGAGCGGGAAAGCCTGCTCTGGGGCTTCGTCAACATGCTCGACGCCCAGACCCAGCGCCTCGACCGCGCCGCCGACAAGATGATGCCCGAACTCCGCGACCTCCAGCGCGAACAGGACGGCACCGAGATTAAGTCCCGCGAACTGGAGTTGATGACGGACCGGGCCCAAAACCTCACCGACCGCCGCGACGCCTTCGAGACCATGCGCGACGCGGCCGCCGAGAGCTACCGCACCGTCACCGGCAACACATGGCGGCCCCGGCGGGGATCGCACACCAGCCAGACCGGCACGCTCACCTCCGCCGCCATCGACGCCCGCGACTACATGCGCGCCAAGAAGGACCGCAGGACCCAGGCCCATCTGACCTGCCGATAAGCACGACGCAGCACGTCTTCACGACACACCTTGTCGTACAGGATCCCAAACTTCCGTTTCGGATCGGCCTTGGCCGCCAGGTATAGGGTCCGTTGCAGTACTCGCACCTTGTCTAACGGCGTGTTTTCAGCTTGCGCAATCACGCGATGCCTCCTGCGTCAAAACCCCTGGCAGAAGTAGGGGGCCTTCGCTCCGGGGCGGTTCTGTTGTCCACTCCCATCATCACTACTATGCCCCCCTCCGACTCCTCTGGCCCGCATCCCTCCGGATTTCGGTGGACGCCTTATACCTTCGGTTACGCGGCGGGTTACTCCGCGACGGGCAGAGGTCTCGACTGTTCCGCTCGGTTCTGTATCCGCATGCCACCGCATATACCCCGAGTCCCGCATCCGGCTTCAAGTGGTGATTGATCCACCGGAGTTCACTGGTCTTCGCCCCCATTCTAAAGGCTCGACGGGACCACTCTACACCGCGCTCTCCTGACATATCTGCACGGCTGACATTTACGAGGCTTACAGCGTTCACATAACGTTGCGGCCTGCGGACTTGCTCGCGCCCACTGTTCAGGTCTGGGGCCACGTTGGTCGGCGTTGCTCCCATGGTCAGATCACTCTTCTCATGTACGCCATAGCTACACAGCCAAATCACCAATTGCTGCGGCAGGACTTTCACCTGCAAGAATCCGAGCAGCTTGTCAGTCCACTCAGAACGGGATGTCGTCGTCCAGGTCGTCGGCCGACGAGGCCGGGGCGCCGCCGGCATCGCCCGCCGCGTCCGGGCCGGGCTGCGCCTGGGCGGCGTCCTTCGGCTTGTCGAGGAACTGCACCCGGCCGCCCGGGACCAGCAGGATCTCCGTCGCGAAGCGGTCGGAGTCCTCGCCGTCCTTCTTCCAGCGGCGGGTCTGCAGCTTGCCGTCGATGTAGACCAGCCGGCCCTTGGTGGCGTGCTTCTCGAACATGTCGATCAGCCCGTCCTGGAAGGTCACGACCCGGTGCCACTCGGTCTTGTCGACCTTCTCGCCGGATTGCTTGTTGATGTACGACTCG
>JAJECC010000084.1 GCA_022822205.1 Rhodospirillales bacterium
CTATTGACCCTCGCGCCACCAGGCCATGGTCAGACCGCCGGCGGCGAGCAGCAGGAACAACAGTGCCGGCAGCAAAGGCGCTTGGCGGACACCCGTCACTACGTAGGATCCGTTGCGCACCAGGCCGAGCCAGTCATTGCCGGATGCCGTTCGGCCGGGCCGGGTGCGGCGGAAGTCGGGCAATCCCTCGGCGATCCAGGAAACCCCGCCGCCGGATGCCTTGATGAGCGGCATCAGTTTGTCGGGCGAGGCCCGCAAATCCGAAAGTTCGGGCGGGTTGAGCTTGCCGACCGCCGCCGTGGCGGCGCGGGTGCCGTCTTCGATCTTGTACAGCCCGGTTTCCTCGACCGTGATGGTCGCCGTCGAGCTGCCGTCCTGGCTCTCTTCCAGGCGGACGATCCGTTGCGTGCCGGACGGCGCCGTCACGGTCACCGGCGGAACCTCTTCGTTGAGGGAGCGCCGCTGAATGGTCAACTGATTGCCGTCGACGATGGCGCGAAGGTCTTCTTCCTCGAGATCCGGTTCCTTCATCAGCCAGTGGGACAGCCGGCGCAGCAGTTCGGCGTGCGGTCCGCCGCCGTCGAAGCCGCGGGCCCAGAGCCAGATATGGTCGCTCATGAACTGGGCGACGCGGCCCTTGCCCACCCGGTTGAGGATGAGAAGCGGCCGCTCGTCGACACCGGTCATCAACGTAACGCCGGCCCGCTCCGAAGCCTCGATCTGGCGGAACCACTGGCCCCAGGCGCTCTCGCCATCGCCGGTGGCCGCGCCGGGCAGGCCCGCGGTCACCGGGTGACGGCGGCCCTTGCCGGATACCCGCGCCCGGAACGCCTGTTCGATCACCCGGCCGGACGGCAGTCCGGGGAATACCTGGCCGAGAGGTGTGTGATAGAGGCTTCGAACGCCCGCGAAATCGGGACCGACCGCCGCCAATACCGCGCCGCCATCCCGCACGTAGCGGCTGATATTGCCGAGGTAGGCGGGCGGCAGGACAAACCGGATGACGTAGCGGTCGAATACGATGAGGTCGAATTCATGGAGCTTGATCTCGAACAGCTCGCGGATCGGGAACGAAATCAGCGCCAATTCGTTGAGCGGGGTGAAGTCGTTCTTCTCCGGCGGCCGGAGGATGGTGAAGTGAACCAGATCGACCGACGGATCCGATTTCAGGAGATTGCGCCAGGTTCGCTCGCCGGCGTGGGGCTGGCCCGAGACCAGCAGCACCCGCAGGCGGTCCCGGACACCGTTGACGGTGACCACGGCGCGGTTGTTGATCAGCGACATTTCGTTGGCCATGGGGGCGGCCTCGATCTCGAAGATGCTGGCGCCGCCATGCTCGATGGGCACTTCAACCGTCCGCTCCTCGCCGGTCCTGAGCAGGGCGCGGGTCGCCGGTCCGCCGGCCTCGGCGATGGTGACCTCGACGGTGGTGCCCGCCCGCGACGGGCGGTCATCGACCCGGAGAGACAACTGGACCGTCTTGCCGACGATCCCGAAGGCGGGGGCCCGGACCACCACCAGACGGCGGTCGCGCTCTTCGGGCGATCCGGTGAGCATCACGTGCAAAGGCGCATTCGGCTCGGCCGGTTCGGGATCATCCGCCGCGGCGTCCGGCGCCCCGGCCGCGGGCGCCGGAACGTCGTGGACCTGGCCGTCGGTAATCATTACCGCGCCGGCAAACCGGTCTTTGGGCAGATCCGCCAATGCCCGGTTGAGTTCGCCGAACAGCTGGGTGCCGTCCTCGGTCTCCGTGCCGCGTACCACCCGGACCTCCAAATCGTCGAATTTGGCCAGTTTTTCCTGCACATCTTCGAGCGCGCGGGCGAGTTGCTCACGCCGGTCGCCGGTGTTCTGGCTCGACGATTCGTCGGCCACGATGACCGCCACATCCGGCTGCGGCTGACGGGTTTCGCTTTCCAGCCTGGGATTGAACAGTGCCAGGACGAGGACGGCGATGGAGAACAGGCGCAGGAAAGTGCCGCGCGCGGCGCGGAAGGCGGAGAACAGGATCAGCAGACCGGCGATACCTCCGATCAGCGCAATCGCCTGCCAGGGAATAAGGGGGGCGAAGCCGACGCCTGTAATGCCGGTCATCATTGGCCGAGCCTCTCGAGGATAGCCGGCAGATGAACCTGATCGGCCTTGTAGTTGCCGGTGAGCGCGTACATCAGCATGTTGATCCCGAACCGGTAGGACATCTCCCGCTGCCGTTCGCCGCCGGGAACCACCGGATACAGGGGCCTGCGCGTCTGATCGATGGCCCAGGCGCCGGCCCAGTCGTGCGAACCGACGATTACCGAAGAGACGCCGTCATTGGCCCGGCTGCCGTCCCGTTCGACCCAGACCCGACCGCCGGTCCACCGCCCCGGGAAATCCCGCAGCAGATAGTAGGACCGGGTCAGCACGTGGTTCGGCGGCACCTGGGTGAGCGGCGGAATATCCAGATGGCGGCCCATGACCTGAAGGCGCTGGCCGACGAAATTGGCGCCGCCCTCGTCGCGGGTATCGAACAGAATTGTGCCGCCCCGCTTGAGATAGGCATTCACCCGTGCCGCTACCTCCGGCGGAATGGTTTCCGAGTTCTCGGCCACCGGCCAATAGATCAGCGGGAAGAACGCGAGCTCGTCGGACGCAGGATCGATCGCCATGGGTTCGGCCAGTTCGGCGGCGGTTCGGCTGTTGGCGACCAGGCTCAGGCCCCGAAGCCCGGCCAGCACCGTATCGTCGATGGTGCCGTCGCCGGTCGGGACATATGCCAGGCGCACCCGAAGCGCCGCATCGAACGGGCTCTCGCCGTCGGCCAAGGTCTGGGCCTGGGCCGGCGGATTGACGGGAGGCATGATCACGGCCGCCAGCAACACCGCCGCCGCGGCAGCGGCGCGGTTGAAGGTGAATAGGCCGCGCAGCGCCATGGACGCAATGATGTCGGCCAAGGCGAGCAGCAGTGCCAAGGTCAGCACGATGGGGCGGATGTCGGTCTCGCGTGACTCCTGATAGGGCTGGGGTTCGATACCGGCGCCCAGGCCGCCCATGGGGGCCGGCACCGGCAGCACGGGCGACAGGTTGAGGGCCCGCCGGGAGGTTTCATCACCATAGAAGCCGGGCGGGCTCCCGGGTCCCGGCCGAGCCGACAATATATCGGTGGCGGGGATCGCCTGCGCGCCCGGCAAAGGCGCGATGATGCGCCCAAATCCGTTGACCGAGCGCAGCGGCGCCAGCATCCGGTCCTCGCCGTCGGCGGCGATGCCGCGGCCCAATTGCACCAGTTGCTGCATCATTTCGACGAACAGTCCCGAGAGCGCCAGCGTCGACCATTTGGGATCGGCGGTGGTGTGCACGAACACCAGCCAGCCGTTCTCCTGCTTCTCGGCGGTGACCAGCGGGGTTCCGTCGGCCAGCCGCGCCCAGGTCTTATCCGGCAGGTCCACGGAGGGCTGAGCGAGCACCTGACGGCGGACGACGACGTCGTTCGGAATGCCGATGCCGTGGAAAGGGCTGGTCTCGGGGAACGCGGCCATTCGTGCCGGCCGGGTCCATGACAGCGCACCGCCCAATTTTCGGTCGCCTTTGCGGAGGCGTACGGGCAGCAGGGGTTCCCGCTCACCGGCAAGCCGCGGCCCGGCGAAGCGGACGACCACGCCGCCGTTTTCCATCCACCGGATCAGCGATTGCCGGTCGGCGTCCGCCAATCGTCCCGGGTCGGCGAGCACGATCAACGACAGTTCGCGTTTCAGCAGGTCGGCGACCGCGCCGTTCCGCACTTCGGTAAAGGGGGCGAGCGCCCGGTCGAGGTAAAAGGCGTCGTCCAGAAGCGGTTGATCGTTGCGCCGTTCGGAAGCCGAGACCAGGCCCACCGGACGGCGGCGCCAGCGTTCGTCCATCAGCACGACCGCGCCGGCGTGGTTCTCACCTTCGATTTCAAGCTGATCCAACCGGTTGCGGATTTCGACCGGGAAATCGAGGCGCAGTTCCGTCTCGGTCTCGCCGGCCCCGTAGCTCACCTCGCGCCGCGCCAGGACACGGCCATCTTCGTCGCGGGCCCGGACGACCAGATTGTCGGGCGCGCTGGTCGCCGCCCGCCGGATGGTGAGCCCCAGGCCCTGGCTGTCGGCCTTGGGCGGCAGCATGATTGTGGGCAGATCGCCCGGCAGGTCGGCGAGGACCGAGAGGGTGCCGAGTTTACCGAGTGCCTCGGCGAAGGCGTCGGCATTGCCCATGTCGAGGCCGTTGCTCAGCCAAACCACTTGGGCGTCGCCGGAAGATTGGACCGCATCGACCAATGCGATGGCGGCGGTGCGGTCGACCGGCCACGGCTTGGGCTGCAACGCCAAGGCGCGTTCCTTGGCTTCAGCCGCCGGCAGCAGCGATACCGATATCTGGCCGCCGCCTGATTGGCGGGCGGTGGTGATGAGGCCGGCCGCGCGGCCTTCGCGGGCCGCCTGGTCGATCAGCGCGGTCATGGTGTCCCGGCGGTCCTCCCAGTTGCGGGCCGACGACCAGCCGTCGTCGATGGCGAGGATCAGCGGGCCGTCGCCTTCGACCCGGTCGGTGGCGTTCAGCACGGGATGAGACGCGGCGATGATGACCGCGGCCACCAAAGCGAAGCGCAACAGCGCCAGCCACAGCGGCGTCTTGGCCGAGCTCTCTTCCGGGTTGACCAGCCGCATGATCAGCCGGATGGCGGGGAACTGGACCCGCCGCGGGGCCGGCGGAATGATCCTGAGCAGCCACCACAGGGCCGGAAGGGCCAACAGGCCCAGCAATGCCCAAGGGGCGACGAATGACAAGGCGCCGATACTGACCATATCCTAGTACGCTTCCCGGGTGCCGCGGGGTGCCGTCAGCGCCATGAAAAGTCCGAGCAGCGCGGTCTCCACCGGTTGATTGGTGTAGTGGGTGGCGAATGTCCAGCCGCCGGTCCGCGCGATGGCCTCGAGACCGTCCCGGTGGCGGCCCAACCGGTCGCGGTATTGCTCGCGAATTCCTTCGACCCGGCCGATCAACGCCGTTCCCTCGTTTTCCATGCCCTCGAAACGGGTGCGGCCGCCGAACGGCAGTTCCCGTTCCGCCGGATCGAGAACCTGCAGCATGTGGCCGGTGATCCCCCGGTCGACATAGCGCCCGATGGCCTTGTGGATATCCTCGAGAGGCTCCAGGAAGTCGCCGAACATGACGATGCTGCCGTGACGGGGCAGAGGTTCAAACCGCGGCAGGCTGCCCGGGTGATTGTCATTGGCGGTGACCGCCCGGTCCTCAAGAGCCTGGGCGAGCAGCAGCAGCGCCGTGCGCCCGGCGGTCGGGGTAATGCCCCAGCCCAATGGCGCCACATGTTCGCCGGCGCGGACCAGAAGAGAGGCGGTGGCCAGCATCAAAAGGTCCGCATGATCGACCTTTTGCGGCAGGCGCCTATTGGATGCATAGCGCATGCTGGGCGAGCCGTCGCTCCACAGCCAGACGCTCTGCGCCGCTTCCCATTCGTTTTCACGAATGTAGACCGGGTCCGACTTGGCCGAACGGCGCCAGTCGATTTTCTGGATCGGATCACCGGCCTCGTAGCGCCGGTATTGCCAAAACGTCTCGCCCTGGCCGACCCGGCGGCGGCCATGCACGCCCTGGGACACCGTCGCCGCCACCCGATCCGCCCGGATAAGAAGGGGCGGCAGGTTGGCAGCGAGCAGTTCCGCCCGCTGATGAAGTTCCGCGACAGATCCGCTCATCCGCCCGGACCGCCTAGCTGATACGTTCGACGAGTTTGTTGATAATGCCTGTCATGGTCACTCCCTCGGCCCGGGCGGCGAAATTGAGCGCCATGCGGTGCCGGAGAATAGGATGGGCCAGGGCAACGACATCATCGATGGACGGCGCGAGCCGGCCCTGTAGGACCGCGCGGGCGCGAACACCCAGCATCAGGGCCTGACCGGCGCGGGGCCCCGGCCCCCAGGCCACGTGCTCGGCGACGTCGCCGATGTCCGTGGTGGAGGGACGGCCCGCGCGAACCAGTTCGAGGATGGCGTCCATAACGCTTTCCCCCACCGGCACGTGGCGAACCAGACGCTGCGCCGACAAAAGCTCGGACGCCTCCATTACCTTGACCGCCTTTTCCTCGTTGGCGCCGGTGGTGACGGTAAGGATTTCGCGCTCGGCGGCGAGTTGGGGATAGTCGATGTCGATTTGCATCAGGAACCGGTCCAGCTGCGCCTCGGGCAGCGGATAGGTGCCTTCCTGTTCCAACGGGTTCTGGGTGGCCAAGACATGGAATGGCTGTGGCAGTTCATGGTAACGGCCGGCGACCGAAACCCGCCGTTCCTGCATGGCCTGCAGCAGTGCCGATTGGGTCCGCGGGCTCGCCCGGTTGATTTCATCCGCCATCAGGAGCTGGCAGAACACCGGTCCCTCGATGAAGCGGAATGAACGGCGGCCGGCCTCCGATTCCTCCAGCACCTCGGAGCCCAGAATGTCGGCGGGCATAAGGTCGGGCGTGAACTGGACCCGCCGGTCCTCCATCCCCAACACCGTACCCATGGTTTCCACGAGCCGGGTCTTGCCCAGGCCGGGCACGCCGATCAGCAGCATATGACCACCGGCCAACAGGGTGATGAGGGCTTCCTCGATAACTTCTTCCTGGCCGAAAATGACCCGCCCGATCCCTTTCTTGGCGTCGACGAACTTACGGCCGACGCCTTCCAGTTCGTCGATCATCTCCGGGCTTTCGTTTGATTTAGCGGCTTCGCTCACGGCATTATCTCTCTTATTGATCCTGGTGTCGTTTCTGAAGGAACCAGCTTTGGCACGCCCCACGCTCGACAGTTTGGCGTCCCTGGCCGCAAGTAAAACGGGGGAAATTCGCGACTCCGTCGGGGAATCCGCCGCATCCGCGACCGGCCCGGCGATTTGCGGCGACGTCGACATCCGCATCGACCGGGACGCCCAATGGTTTTATCACGGCAGCCCCATAGGCCGCAAAGAACTCGTGCGATTATTTGCCGGTGTTCTGCAGCGTGACGAGGCCGGTGATTACTGGATGGTGACACCGGCCGAAATGGCCCGGATTCAGGTGGAAGACGTACCATTCGCGGCGGTCGAAATGACCGTCGACGGGTCCGGAGAGGCCCAAAACCTGCGGTTCCGGACCAACGTTGACGATATTGTGATGGCGGATCGCGATCATCAGCTGAGAATCGTTACCGATCCCTCGACCGGCGAGCCTTCGCCCTATGTCAGGGTGCGCGGCGAATTGGATGCCCGTCTGACCCGCGCGGTCTACTACCAGCTCGTCGACCTGGGGCTCGAACGGGAGATGGACGGCCGTACCGTCTTCGGTGTATGGAGCGCGGGCGAATTTTTCGAGATCGGTGAGCTGGATCCCTGATGCTGACCCGTGAACATGTAATCGAACGGCTTGACCGGGCGCCCAATGGCCGGAGGGTGCGGACCAACAATGACGCCAGGATCGGGCGCGGGGGAAGCAACCCCAACCCCTTTGACGACAACCCCTGGTATCCCGAGGACGGCAAACTGCGGCCGGCGGCGGTTCTGGTGCCCCTGGTCAATCACGGCGACGGCCTGACGGTTCTGCTGACCAAAAGGACCGAGCACCTGAGCAACCATGCCGGCCAGATCAGTTTCCCCGGCGGCCGTGTCGACGACGGGGACGGTGGTCCCGAGCATACGGCGTTGCGCGAGACCGAGGAGGAGGTCGGCATCGACCGCAACCGGATCGAGATCGTCAGCCATTTGGACGATTACGTGGTCGGTACCGGTTTCCTGGTCCGTCCGGTGGTCGGCTTCATCGAGCCGCCCATCGACGTCGACAAACATGATCACGAAGTGGATGAAGTGTTCGAGGCGCCGCTCGAGTTTCTGATCGACCCAGAAAATGTCGAACGCCATCACCGGGAATTTAACGGCCGGGTACGCCATTTCTTCGCTATTACCTACCGGGATTACTATATCTGGGGGGCAACGGCGGGGATGTTGTGTAATCTCGCCGAACGCCTGCGAAGTGAGTGATCAACTAAGGACAGGAATTCGTGGCACGCATCGTCTTACAAGTAATTCTGCCGCTTTTGGCCCCGGTGATCATCTACGGTCTATGGAGCTACTTCACCCGGAAGCGGCAGGGCAAGGGCCTGCCCGGCTGGGAGGAGGGGCATTGGTTCTATGCCGTGATGATCGGATTCGTACTGGCATTCGGCAGCTTCGGCTATCTCGCCGCCACGGGCTTCGAGCGGGAACTGGAGAACAAGCCGCCGACCCGAGACATCGGTCCCGTGGAATCCAATCGCTTCCGTTGATCGCCAACGGCCGGGAAATGATCATGGAAGGGGACGAAAACAGCGGCGCCGAGGGACGCATCGCCGTCCAGCCGTGGATGGAAACCGACGGCGTGAAGCGGGTCCTGGCGGCGATCACCGCCGACGGCAAGGAGGCGAGGTTCGTCGGCGGCTGTGTGCGCGATGCGTTGCTTGAACAGCTGGTGAAGGACGTGGATATCGCCACGCCGGAAACGCCGGACCGGGTGATGGAGCTGCTGGAAGCCGCCGGCATCAAGGCGCTGCCGACGGGCATCGAGCACGGCACGGTGACCGCAATCGTCGGCGACGAGACATACCAGATTACCACCCTCCGGCGTGACGTGAGTACCGATGGGCGGCGGGCCACCGTCGCCTTCACCGAAGATTGGCGGGCCGATGCCGAGCGGCGCGACTTCACCTTCAATACCCTGTCGGCGACGCCCGACGGTATAGTCTACGACTATTTGAACGGCCTGCAGGACCTGAACAACCGGGTGATCAAGTTCGTCGGCCATGCCGGAGAGCGGATCGAGGAAGACCGCCTGCGGGTGCTGAGGTATTTCCGCTTCATCGGGACGCTGGGCATGCGGATCGGCCGCGCGGGCGATCTGGAATCCTGCATTCAGGCCGCGCCGCGGCTGACCGAGCTCTCCGGCGAGCGCATCCGGGACGAGATAATGAAAATCCTGTCGAGCGAGATGCATGTCGACGCCGTTCGGATGATGCGGAATCACGGCATTCTCGAGCACATCCTGCCCGAGGTCGGCGAGCCGGCGGCATTGGCACGGCTAACATGGCTGGAGACCACCGCCGCGGGCGTTGAGAGCGTGCAGCCGGACCCGATCCGCCGGTTGGCCTGCATTCTCGACACCGATGACGAGGGGGTCGAGGCTGTCTGCCAACATTTGGTGCTGACCAACAAGGAGAAGCGCCGGCTCAAGGCGCTCCACCGTCCGGGTTGGCGGGCGGATCCGGAGATCTCGGAGGCCGACTTCGAGCGGGTGCTGCAGCGCCTGGGCCCGGAGATCACCCTCGATCTTATTCTCATCGACTGGGCGCACAGCCTGGTCGAGGCGCCTCGGCCGCCCCGCGGCCATACCGGCAAGCGGCAGGCGCTGATCGCCAAGGCCGGGAGTTGGGAAGCCAAGGTATTCCCGCTGAACGGTCATGACGTGATGGCGCTTGGGATCGAGGAGGGGCCGGAAGTGTCCAGGCATTTGGATGCGGTCGAGGCCTGGTGGGAAGAGGGCGGGTTTACCGCCGGCCGGGCGGCCTGCCTCGCCCGTCTCAAGCGGGAGGTGGAAGACTTGGCGGCACCTCCCGACCCGCCTTGAGGGCGATGGCAAGGTATCTCTAATATACCGGCCCATGTGCCCGAGATTTTCCCAAGCCAGCACCTGGCAGGAGGTCAGGAATTATTACGATCTGGTCGACGTCGGCTGGAACCTGCCGCTACGCTACAATATCAGGCCGACCGACCAGATCCCCGTCATCCGGAAGGGCGGCGCGGGCCGCGAGCTTGCCATGGCGACGTGGTGGCTGATTCCGCCCTGGGCGGACGCGCCCAACAACAAGTATCCCATGTTCAACGCCCGCTCCGAGAGCCTGCTGGACCGCAAGGCCTATGCCGAGCCGGCGCGCAACAAGCGCTGCCTGATCCCGATGACCGGCTGGTTCGAATTCCACCCGGAGGGCGGCATTCGCCAGCCCTATTACTTCTCGCTGAAAAGCTCGACCCGGTTCGCGGCCGCCGGTCTTTGGCAGGTCTCGGCCAGGGGGCCGGAGCCGGTGACGTCCTGCACCATGGTCACCGTCGACGGCAATCCGCTGATCGACCGGTACAATGCGAAGAACCGGATGCCGGCCCTGGTGCCCGAGGAAGCGTGGGATGCATGGCTCGACACCGAGGCGGTGTCGGCGGAGCATGCCGTCTCCAGGCTCGCAAGCTGGCCGGAAGAAGACATCACGGTCCACGCGGTGGACCGCAACGAACTCAAGAAGACCACGAGCGACGGCCCGGCCTGCATTGAGCCGTGGCCGCCCGCGCCCGGCCGGGATTAGCCGCTACGAAATCCCGCCAAAAGGATTTCGCCTACAATATCTCGCAGGCGGCGTCGAAGGGCAGGCGCGGATTGCGCTTGAAGATGGTGTTTTCGTCGCCCCGGCCGATGGAGCAGACGAACAGGGTCTTCACCGCGGTTCCGGCCCAGAACACCTCATCGCACATGGCCTTGTCCAGACCCTGCATGGGGCCGGTGTCATACCCCGCGGCCCGCACCGCCATCATGAAATAGGCGGCCTGGAGGGTCGCGTTCTGGGACGCCCAGTGGGGAATGAGGTCGGGGTTTTCCTTCATCCGGTTGGGAATGTCGTCGGGCCGGAACGGGGTCAGCTGCGGCTGCCTGTGGAAGAACTCATGGTCCATCCCGAAGATGGCGACCGCCGGGGCCTGCCTGGTCTTGGCCCGGTTGCGCTCGAACATGACAGGGGCGAATTTTTCCTTCGCTTCGGGCGACGTGATGAACTTGATCCGCAAGGGGCAGCAGTTGGCCGAGGTCGGCCCCATCTTGGCCAGATCGTAGATCGCCTTGAGGTCGTCTCCGGAGATGGGCTCGTCCTTCCAGCCGTTGAAGCTGCGGGCCTCGCGAAACAATAAATCGAGGCCGTTGCCGTCGAGCGGGTTCGTCCGTTCCCTGGCATCGCGAACGCTCTGCTGCGCGGCGAGATCGATTTCGTCTTTTTCCGGCGGTCCGGCCATGGGTCTGTCCCCTGAAACAATCTGAAAAAAATAACCAATGGCCGGACTGGGTAATCGCCGCGGGCGGTTTTGGCAAGTCCCCAGGGTTCGGGATAGGCGATGCCGCACGCGCATCACGTCCATCACGTCATTTCGGAACACCGGCCGGAACGGCCGCGCCATCCCGCTGACATCGGCCTGTTCCCGAACGCCCGGCTATTCCTTCGGCCAGGAGGGCTTATTTTTCCTTTGGCCAGGAGGGCTTATTGTTCCTTCGGCCAGGAGGCCAGGGGCGGCAGGGACATGAGAATGGCCCGGGTATTGCCGCCGGTCATCAGGCCGAATTTGGTGCCCCGGTCGTAGACCAGGTTGAACTCGGCATAGCGGCCCCGCTTTACCAACTGGGCTTGGCGGTCTTCGTCGGTCCAGCTCTCATTCATGTGCCGGGCGACCAGCTCCGGGTAGATGTCACGGAAGGCGCCGCCCACGTCCCGGGTGAAGGCGAAGTCGGCCTCCCAGTCTCCCGTATCCAGGTAGTCGAAAAAGATGCCGCCGACGCCCCGGGCCTCGCCCCGGTGGGGAATGAAGAAATAGTCGTCGCACCACTTCTTGAACTTGTCGTAGTCGCCGGGGGGATGGGCATCGCAGGCCGCCTTGAAGGCGCCGTGGAAATCCCGGGTGTCCCGATCGATGGGAAACACCGGCGTCAGATCACCGCCGCCGCCGAACCAGGATTTCGTGGTGACGATCATCCGCGTATTCATATGGGCGGCCGGCACCTTCGGGTTCATCGGGTGCGCAACCAGGGAGATGCCCGAAGCCCAGAACCGCGGGTCTTCTTCGGCGCCGGGAATCTGTTCGCGGAACTTCTCGGAAAATTCGCCGAACACGGTGGAGATGTTGACCCCCACCTTCTCGAACACCCGGCCGGTCATCACCGACATGACGCCGCCGCCGCCTTCGGGCCGGTCCCAGGGCGTTCGTTCAAATCGCCCGGGTGGCGAGGCGTCCGTGCCGTTCGGCCCTTCGGTTTCGTCCTCCAGCTTTTCGTAGCTGGCACAGATTCGGTCGCGCAGGGATGCGAACCACCGCGATGCTTCCGCTTTGCGGGTTTCCAGTTCGCCGGTCATTCGCCGCCCCTCCCTGTCATTCGCCGTCCGCCGGCAGCAGATTCGTCTGCCGCAGCGCCTCGCCTATCACCATGGCGGCGGCGACCGCAACGTTCAAGGACCGGGCGTTGCCGGCCATGGGAATTCGAATGCGGGCATCAGCGGATTGATGAACCTCCGGCGGCACGCCGGCGCTCTCCCGTCCCAGCAGCAATATGTCCGAGGTTCGGAAATTGAACCCGGCATAGGAAGGCTCGGCGGATGTCGTCAGCAGCACCAGACGCCGCCCGCTTTCCCGTGCCTGGCGCTCGAACGCCGTCCAGTTCGGGTGCCGTACCAGCTCGGCGGCGTCCAAATAGTCCATGCCGGCGCGGCGGAGCCGTTTGTCGTCCAGCACAAAGCCCGCCGGCTCGATCAGATCAATGCCGATGCCGAGGCAGGCGCCGAGCCGCAATACGGCACCGGTATTGCCTGGGATATCGGGCTCGAAGAGGGCTAGTCGCATGGAATTGGTCGGGCCTGAATTACGCTAGGTTTTCCGCCGATTAGTCGCAAAAAAACGGCGGGAATTATGCTTTCCACGGCGGAGAATCTGCATTATATCAGAGGCCAAGTTCCTACCATGAGGTTGGTCAGCAATTGCATGATCTTAGCCCGGAAACCGACGGTACGGGGAGCGCTGTGGGAGAGGGAGCAGCATCACAATCGTCGGGGACCCGGGTGAAATTCCACGATCGAGCACCAACATATCTCAAATAACCCCGGTTTTGGTTGAGACGACCCCGCAACGAGCCGAGAACGGACGCAAAAGGACACGAATATGGCTGATACGAGCACAACGACCGCAGAGGGTCATGAACACGAGGAGGATCGCCGCGATTTTCTTCTGACATCGACCATCGTTGTGGGCGCTGCGGGTGTCGCGCTGGCGGCCTGGCCGTTCATCGATTTCATGAACCCGTCGGCCGATGTGCTGGCGCTGGCCAGTCTGGAGTTTGATCTGTCCTCCATGGAGCCGGGCCAGGCCGTTACGGTGACTTGGCGCAACAAGCCGGTCTTCATCCGCCGTCGGACCGCGGCCGAAATCGATGAGGCGAAGAAAGTGCCGCTGTCCGATCTGAAAGATCCGCAGGCCGATGCCGACCGGGTCAAGGAGGGCAAGGATGAGTGGCTGGTGATGATCGGCATCTGCACCCATTTGGGCTGTATTCCGGCGGGCCAGAAGGTGACGGATTCGAAGGGCGAGTTCGGCGGCTGGTTTTGCCCGTGCCACGGCTCGCACTACGACACGTCCGGGCGCATTCGCAAGGGGCCGGCGCCCAGAAACCTGGAGATTCCGCCCTACGCCTTTACCAACGATACGACCGTTAGAATCGGTTAGGAGATCCACCCATGAGCGCAGCCCCAGAATGGAAAAATCCGGTCGTTAAGTGGATCGACCATCGTCTTCCGGTCTTTACGTTCACCCATCACAGCCTCATCGACTATCCGACGCCCAGGAACCTGAATTACTGGTGGAACTTCGGCTCGCTGGCCGGCGTCGTCCTGGTGATCCTGATCGGCACCGGACTGTTTCTGGCGATGCACTACAATCCCAGTGTCGATCATGCCTTCGACTCGGTCGAACGGATCATGCGCGACGTGAACTACGGCTGGCTGATGCGGTACATGCATGCCAACGGCGCCTCCATGTTCTTCCTGGTGGTCTACATCCATATGTTCCGGGCGCTGTATTACGGCTCATACCGGGCGCCCCGCGAGGTGCTGTGGTTCATCGGCCTGTTCATTTTCCTTGCCATGATGGCGACGGCCTTCGTCGGCTACACCCTGCCCTGGGGTCAGATGAGCTTCTGGGGCGCCACGGTGATCACCAACCTGTTCTCGGTGGTCCCGTTCTTCGGCGATGCCATCGTGCAGTGGCTGTTGGGCGGCTTCGCGGTCGACAATCCGACATTGAACCGTTTCTTCGCCTTTCACTTCCTGTTGCCCTTCGTGATCTTCGGGCTGGTGTTCCTGCACCTCTGGGCCCTGCACGTGCACAAGTCGAACAATCCGCTGGGCGTGGATATCAAGACGGACGGAGATACGATTCCCTTCCATCCCTACTACACCGCGAAGGACGCCTTCGGGCTCGGGGTATTCCTGATCTTCTATTTTGCCTTCGCTTTCTTCGCGCCGAACTATCTGGGCCACCCGGACAACTATATCCCGGCCAATGCGCTGGTGACTCCGCCGGAGATCGTGCCCGAATGGTATTTCCTGCCGTTCTACGCGATCCTGCGCGCGGTGCCCGACAACTTCATCGACATCTGGGGCATCCTGCCGATCCTCGTGACCGCGAAGACGGCCGGCGTGATCCTGATGTTTGCCTCGATCATCGTGCTGTTCTTCCTGCCCTGGCTTGACCGCAGCCCGGTCCGGAGTGCCAAGTTCCGGCCCATCTACAAGCAGCTTTACTGGCTGTTCCTGGCCGATTGCATCGTCCTGGGCTGGGTCGGCGCCAATCCGCCGGAGGGCACCATGCTGGTCATTGGCCGCATAGCGACGCTCTATTACTTCGTCCATCTGCTGGTCTTCATGCCGTTGCTGTCCAGGTACGAGAAGACGCGGCCGCTGCCGGACAGTATCAGTGCGGCTGTGACGCCTCAGGGGTCGTCCCAGAGCGCTCAAGCGCAGGGAGCGTAAAGAGATGATCCGGACATTTAAGAGAATTGCCGTCGCCGCAGCCCTTCTCGCCGCGTTCTCGGTTTCGGACGTTTCAACGTCCCGGGCCGCGAGTAAGGCGACCCCGCCGCCGCCGCAGGACTGGTCCTTCTCGGGCGTCTTCGGCACCTTCGATCGCGCTCAGCTCCAACGCGGATATCTGGTATATCGCGAGGTCTGTGCGGCCTGCCATTCCATGAAGCAGGTCTATTTCCGGCATCTGGTGGACATCGGCCTGTCGGAAAACGCGATCAAGGCGATCGCGGCCGAGTTCGAGGTGGCCGGCGAGCCCGACGAGGACGGTGAGCCCACGGAACGCCCGGCCCGGCTTTTCGACCGGCTTCCAAGCCCGTATGCCAACGACAACGAGGCGCGCTCGGCCAACAACGGCGCGCTGCCGCCCGATCTGTCGCTGATTGCCAAGTCGCGCGTCGGCGGGGCCGACTACATTCATGCGCTGCTGACCGGGTATTTGGAGAAGGCGCCGGCGGGCGTCACCATGGGCGAGGGCATGAACTACAACACCTATTTCGCCGCCAATCAGATTGCCATGGCGCCGCCGTTGGCCGAGGACGGGGTCGAGTACGAAGACGGCACCAAGGCCAGCGTCGATCAGCAGGCCCGCGACGTTGCCGCCTTCATGACCTGGGCGGCGGAGCCCGAGATGGAAGAGCGCAAGCGGATGGGGATCAAAGTGCTGTTGTTCCTGATCATCCTGACCGCCATGCTCTACGCGGTGAAGCGCCGGGTCTGGTCCGACCTGCACTGAACGAAATTGGCCGCGGCGACCGCGGCCGCCAATATTCGGGAGAGGTGAGGGATGCGGTTGCTCCGTATTGTCGGCCTTCTGGTGGCTTTGTTCGCTTTCGCAGGCGCCGGTGACGCACTGGCGCAGGGAAAGCCCAAGGTAAAGTTCATCACCAGCCTCGGCGAATTCATTGTTGAATTGGAACCGGAAAAAGCGCCCGGGACGGTGGAGAATTTTCTCGGTTACGTCCGAGACGGCCATTACACCGGCACCATTTTTCACCGGGTGATTCCGGGCTTCGTCGTGCAAGGCGGCGGATTCAGCCGGGAATACCGGCGCCGCCGCACCGGCGCGCCGATCCGGAACGAGGCGGATACGGGTCTCTCCAATGAACGCGGCACCATCGCCATGGCGCGGACGTCCGATCCTCATTCGGCGACCGACCAGTTCTATATCAATATCAGGCTCAACAAGGGCCTCGACCACACCGCCAAAACCCGCAATGGCTGGGGCTATACGGCGTTTGGCCGGGTCATCGACGGGATGCGCATCATCAGCCGGATATCCCGGGTCGAGCGGGGGCCGGGCGGCCCGTTCCGCCAGGATGTGCCTCGGACCCCGGTGGTCATCGAGAAGGCCGAAATCATCAACTAATTTTGGCCCTAATCGGGGCGGGGGAGGCAGACATGACAGCACCGGGCACCCCTCCGGTTATCGGGATCATCGGCGGCAGCGGCCTCTACGGGATCGATGGCCTGACCAACACCAGATGGGAGAAGATCGAGAGCCCGTTCGGCGAACCGTCGGATGAATTGCTGTTCGGCGAACTGGACGGATTGCGGCTGGTATTTCTGCCGCGCCATGGCCGCGGCCACCGCATTCCCCCCTCCGAGCTCAATTTTCGCGCCAACATCGATGCGCTGAAGCGGGCCGGCGTCACTGAAATTCTGTCCCTGTCGGCCTGCGGGTCGTTCAAGGAGGAGCTGCCGCCCGGCACTTTCGTTATCGTCGATCAGTTCATCGACCGCACCTTCGCGCGCGTGAAATCCTTCTTCGGCACCGGAATGGTCGCCCATGTGGAGTTCGGCCATCCGGCCTGCGCCCGGCTGGGTGACGCGCTGGAAGAGAGCTGCAAGGCGCTGGACATCCCGATGCAACGGGGCGGCACCTATCTCATCATGGAGGGTCCGCAATTCTCGACCCTCGCCGAGAGCGAGCTTTACCGGTCGTGGGGCTGCGACGTCATCGGCATGACCAATATGCCGGAGGCCAAGCTCGCCCGGGAGGCCGAACTCTGCTACGCCACCGTCGCCATGGTCACCGATTACGATTGCTGGCATCCGGACCACGACAACGTGACCGTCGACGGGATCATCGCGGTATTGCTGGACAACGCCGACAAGGCCAAGTCGCTGGTCAGGGATGTGGCGCCCCGGCTCGGGGGCCGGACCGAGAGCTGTCCATACGGGCATCACACCGCCCTGGAGAACGCACTCATTACCGCGCCCGAGGCCCGCGACCCCGCGGCGCTCGCCAAGCTCGACGCGGTGGCGGGCCGGGTGTTGGGTGCCTAGCCGATGAAGGTCTCCGGCACGCCGTACCGCACCATCTGGCTGGCCGACGACGCCGAAGATGGGATCGGCGCGGCCGAGATCATCGATCAGACCAGGCTGCCCCACCAATTCGTGACCGCACGGCTGGAAACCGTCGGGGAAGCGGCGGCGGCCATCCGCGACATGCGGGTACGGGGCGCGCCGCTGATCGGCGCGACGGCGGCCTACGGCATGGCGCTGGCCATGCGGGCCGATCCCTCGGACGAGAGCTTGGGCGCCGCCTACGATCTGCTGATGGCCGCCCGGCCGACGGCGGTCAATCTTCGCTGGGCCTGCGATGATCTGCGCGAGGTGTTGACCAACCTGCCCGCCGAACGGCGCATCCGGGCGGCCTACCGCCGGGCCGCCGAGATTTGCGACGAAGACGTGGAAATCTGTTCATCCATCGGCGACCACGGCATGCCGCTGATCCGCGAGGCCTGGGAGAGCCGCGGCAAGCCGGACCGGGTGAACGTGCTCACCCACTGCAATGCCGGTTGGCTCGCGACGGTGGATTGGGGCACCGCGCTCGCCCCCATCTACAAGGCGCACGATGCGGGCATCCCGGTCCACGTCTGGGTCGATGAGACCCGGCCCCGCAACCAGGGCGCCAGCCTGACCGCATGGGAATTGGGCCAGCACGGCGTGCCCCACACGGTGATCGTCGACAATGTGGGCGGCCACCTGATGCAGCACGGGATGGTCGATCTCTGCATCACCGGCACCGACCGGACCACGCGCACCGGCGACGTGTGCAACAAGATCGGCACCTACCTGAAGGCGCTGGCGGCCGACGATAACGGCGTGCCGTTCTACGTCGGCCTGCCGGGTCCGACCATCGATTGGACCGTCAGCGACGGCGTCGCCGAAATCCCCATCGAGGAGCGGGATGGGGCCGAGGTCACGGTGATGACCGGCAAGACCGCCGCCGGGGAGATCATGGACGTCGCCCTCACGCCCGACGGCTCATCCGCTGCGAATTTCGCCTTCGACGTTACGCCCCGGCGGCTGGTAACCGGCCTGATCACCGAGCGCGGGGTGTCGGCGGCGTCCGAAGAGGGGCTGTTGGCGCTTTACCCGGAAGAAGTTTAGACTACGGTGTGTTTTGCTGGGATGTTCGAGAGGCTAAAGATAGATGATGGCTGTTGAGTCCAGAGCCATGCTTGCGCTAGTCGGTTTGGCGCTTCTGGCCGGTTGCGTAACGCGTGGTGCGACCAATGCAGACACCTTTACCGAGAGTGGCATTTTGGGTGGCAGTAAAGCCACCGTTGCGGCCTGCAACAAAGCAGAAACGAGCGTGTGGATCGAAGTGGAGGGGCGCGGGGAATGTATCCGGTACTACCCCGCCGGCGCCAAAGCAGCCGTCAAGCACGCGATGATCTATTTTCATGGCGACGTTGCCGGCCGAGATGGGTCGGGAGCCTTGCGCTATGTTGGACCAGAGGTTCTGAAAATCAATGAGGTGGGGTTGCTGAACCGGTCAGAAAGTATCTTCAACATATTTGGCGAGCCCTACATTTTCTTTGCCCGCCCTGGCACGCTTGGCTCCAGCGGCTATCACGGCGACCGTATGTCACCCCGCAACCTCGAAATTATCGATTCGGCGGTCGACGCGATTAAGGCCAAATATGGTTTGACCGAGTTAACTCTGGTTGGCCAATCCGGGGGAGGCTCGGTGGTTGGTGCATTGCTAGCCATGCGGGACGACATCCGGTGCGGTGTAGTCGCTTCTGCTTCGGTAGCGCTTGAGGATCTGGCGCAATCTCGTGGCGCAGGCCTCCCTTCGGACATGACCGCCGGTCAGATTGATCCCATTGATCTTGTCCATGAAATCCCCGTTGACCCGAAGAGGACTATCTTTGTTGTCGGCGATCCAGACGATGAAATTGTGAATTTTGGGAGCCAGCGCAAATATTTCAAGGCCGTCCAGAAGGCGGGACACCGCGTCCAGCTAGTTACCGCCGAAGGCCGTGGTTCCCAACGACATGGTCTGTCGACATTAGGGATTACGATCGGCTACGCCTGTGCCTTTGGTGATTCAAAGGAAAGGATCACTGACGATACAAAGACGTTTTATCCCGAAAGGTGGCAAGACTGGTGGCTTCACATCAAGGAACGCGGGGCCTCACGGCACCCATAAAGCCAACTGAACGCGCCCACTTCTTCATTTAAATCTACTCTCCAAGGCGTCGGCTACGGATGCCTGTCGACGACGCTGGGCGGCATGACCGTGGCGCTCACCCGCTTCATCATCGAGGATACCGACCCCTTCTCGTTGGCGAGTTCGCGCTATTTCGTCGGTGCGGTGGTGCTTCTCGGCCTGATGGTCTGGCGTATGGGTCTGCCGCCGATCCTCCGCAGGGACTGGCTGGCGTTCTTCGTGCTCGGTATCGTCATGTTCGCCGTGTTTCCGTATTTCATGGCCCGGGCGCTGGAGGACACGACGTCCGCCCGAGGCGGCATCATCTTCGGGTCCATGCCGCTGCTGACCATGCTGATCGCCGTCACGTTCCGGGTTGAAAGGTTCGGCTGGTACAAGGCGCTGGGCATCCTGGTCGGATTCGCCGGTGCGGCCATCGTCCTGTCGGAGAAAGTGGACGCCATCGCGCCCGAAGCCTTGCGGGGCGATATGTTCATGATCGCCGGGATGATCTGCGCGTCGTCGTTCAATGTGTTCTCGAAGAAGTACCTGATGCGTTACGGCTCCATGCCGGTGAACGTCTACGCCATGCTGATCGGTTCCGTGACCTTGTTTGTCGCCGCCCTGTTCCTGGGAAATCCGTTCGGCGGGTCGCTCGCCTTCGATGCGACGGGGTGGTTCGTCTTCTTCATGCTCGCCATTCCCGGCGGCACCATCATGATGGTCAGCTGGGGGAAAGCCATTCAGTTGATCTCGCCGACCCAGGCGGCGGTGACGGTCAGTCTCAATCCCGTGGCGGCGATCGCCATTGCCGCGGTCATCCTGGCGGAGCCCGTGACGACCAACGTGATCATCGGGTTTCCGTTGGTGGTATTGGCTATTTTCATCGCGAACTACCGCTCCGGGACGGCCGGTAAGTCCGGCAAGGCTTGAAACCGCCCCGCCGGTTAAATCAAAATCCGACCTGCCCCCCCAAGTGGAGGGTGATCCGGCGCACAACGGGCTTTTGCCCGGTGGCGGAATCGTGAACAATCGGGCTTCGTGGCCGGGTGCGGCCCGCGAATGAGCCAAGGGGAGGAAGAAGATGAATGAAATGGGACCACGGGGCCTGAGCGCCAATCGCGCCGGCCCGCCCGAGATCGCCGCCCGGGTCGCTGCGCTCGGCAAGGAATTCACCGACGATACGCCGCAGACCACCGCCGCGATCTATGTTCCCTCGCTCAAGGCGGTGAATTGGGCCGGGATCGACGTCGCTTCGGACCTGGCCTACGGCCCGGACGCCGAGCGTCATTTGCTCGATGTCCACACACCGACCGATAAAGGCGAGGCGGGCCTGCCGACGGTGATCTTCTTTCATGGCGGTGGATTTGTCCGCGGCCACAAGAACCAGCCCAACGGCGTCATGTACGCCAATATCGCCAATACGTACGCCTCCCAGGGCATCGTCGGCGTCAACGCGACCTACCGATTGGCGCCGGACGTCCAGTGGCCCGGAGGCGCGCGGGATGTGGGCGCGGCGCTAGCCTGGGTGCGGGGCAATATCGCCGATTATGGCGGCGATCCCGATAAGATCTTCCTCATGGGTCAGTCGGCGGGCGCGTCCCATGTGGCCACCTATGCCTTCCGGAGCGAATTGCACCCGGACTCGGGGCCCGGCTTCGCCGGCGTCATTCTCATGTCCGGCGTCTACGGCCTCAGTGCCGGAAACGCATCGCCGGGGCGGGATGCCTATTACGGTACTGATGAATCCAAGTTCGAGGAAATGCAGGTCCTGGGCAACGTCACTTTCTCGGACTGCCCCGTCTTTTGCACCATCGGCGAGTTCGACACGGTGCCGTTCGAGAAATCGACGCTGGCCTTGATCAACGAACTGACCGAGAAGAACGGCTGTGCGCCCCGCTTTAAGCAGCTCATCGGCCATAATCATATCTCTCAGGTGTGCTGCTTCGGCACCGAGGACACCTCGATCAGCGCCGATATGGTGGATTTTGTGCTGACCAACGCATGACCGCCGCGTGACTCATTCTTCGCCGCTCGGCGGCCGGTTGCGCGAGTCGGGTATTTTCCGCTCCCTTCGGCATCGGGACTACGCCGTCTTCTCGGCCGGGTCCTGGGTGTCCGCCGTCGGCATGTGGGTACAGCGGGTCGGCATCGGGGTGCTGACCTGGGATCTGACCCATTCACCGGCGTGGCTCGGCGGTATCGCGCTCGCCCAGGCGCTTCCGTCCTTGGTGCTGGTCCCCTTTGCCGGCGCCGTTGCCGATCGGACCGATCGCGTGCGTATGCTGCGCGCGACCCAGATTTTCAGCGCCCTGGTCGGCGGGGTGCTCGCCTGGATGGTCATATCGGGCGCCATCACCATCTACTGGCTGACGGCGCTGGTCATCGTCCTCGGTGTTGCCAACACCATCGGCCTCCCGGCCCGAATGACCATCGCGCCGACCTTGGTGCCGCGCGGGGATTTGTCGGCGGCGCTGGCGACCAACTCCGTGCTGTTTCATTCCACGGCCTTCATCGGCCCCGCCATCGGCGGGGTGCTGATCGCGCAAGCCGGAATCGGCTCGGCTTTCGTGGTCAATGCGGCTTCCTACTTGGTCATGTGGGCGTCCCTATTCGCCGTCACGCCGCTCCGTCAGGAGCACAAGGCGGGCGGCGGCGGGCTGATGTCGGACGTGTTGGAGGGCATTCACTACACGGCAACTCACCGCGGGATCGGCCCGGTGCTGCTGCTCACCGTCTTCATTGCCTTTCTGGGCCGGCCGGTGACCGAGCTCCTGCCAGGATTTGTCGACGTGGTGTTTGGCCGGGACTCGGTGGAGGAGGGGGTCGCAACTTTGTTCTCCGCGTTCGGTCTCGGCGGAATTCTCGCCAGTCTATGGCTCGCCAACCGGGGCCGGATCGAAGGAATGACGACCATATTCCTCGTCTCTTCCCTGTTGATTGCCGCGGCCACCGTGGCCTTTGCCCTTGCCCCCCTCTTCGCCGTCGCCGTCGTCATGATGGCTGTGATCGGCGCATCCGGGACGGTCGGCCAAAGCGGCGCCCAGATTTTGGTCCAGAACGCGGTCGAGGGGTCCATGCGGGCGCGCGTCCTCAGTCTCTATACCCTCAACTACCGGGCCGCACCGGCGTTGGGCGCCCTGCTCATGGGCTGGTTGTCGGCCTTGTTGGGCCTGCAGACGCCGGTGGTGCTGGGCGCATGTCTCTGTGCGGTGGCGACCTTATGGCTTATGCGCCGCCGCCACGAAATTCGGGACATGTTGGAAGCCGGTGACGGGGACCCGCAGCCGGGCCCGGCGGCAGAGGCCAAACCCAGCGCGGCGCAATAGCCTTTAGGCCAAAAGATTCTTGCCGCCGAACCGCTCAAGCCAGCGCGGGATGACTTCCTCGTTGAATACGTGATTGGGCACCTCACCCCGCAGCGCCTTCAGGATGGCGTCCGTTGCCCAGGGGATGGCCGGGCCCAGCCCGCCGCCCTTGGTGTAGGCGATCATGTGGGGCGAGAGCAGCACCTTGTCGCCGAGCCCGATCAGCGGCAGTTGCGGGTCCGGCGGCTCCTCGGGCAGCACGTCCAGACCGGCGGCGGCGATCCGGTCGCGATCGAGGGCGTCGAACAGGGCATCCACATCCACGATGGCGCCCCGGGCCGCGTTGATCAGCACCGCTTCGGGCTTCATCAGCGCGAACTGGGCGGCCCCGATGAGGTTGGCGGTCTCTTCGGTCAGATTGGTGTGGAGGGTTACCACGTCCGATTCCGTCAGCAATGTCTCCAGATCCACATCCTCACAGCCGTGATGGACGAAGACGGAATCGTCGATATAGGGATCGCAGGCCAGCAGCCGCACCCGCCAAGGCGCCAGCAGGTCGGCGACCCGCCGTCCGATCCGCCCCAATCCGACGATGCCGACGGTGATGCCGGGATAATCGTCCTGCATCCGCCGGCCGAGGAAGGTGGTGACCAGGGAGGGGTCCCGCCAGCCGCCGTGCTTGACATGGCGGTCCTTTTCGCGCGTCCGTTTGAGGAGGGTGAGCATGATCGCCATGGTGCCCTCGGCGACGGCGCCCCAGTTGCTCTCGGTCGGCGAATGGGTGACCAGAATGCCGAGTTCGGTCGCGGCGTCTACGTCCACGTTGTCCACGCCGACGGTGTATTTGGCGACGATGCGGAAATCCGGGTTGGCGGCCAGCGCCTCGCGGGTGACGAAGAACAGCCGGTTGGCGACTCCCATGGCGCCGACGGTGTCGGGTTCGAACTCGACGTTCACCACTTCGGTGTCGTTGGCCGAATCTCCCCATAGGCCGGGATTAATCTTGAGATCGATACCGGCGGCGCTGAGCCGATCATGGGACGCGCCGTCCTCGTCGACGACGTTGTAGATGAAAACCTTGGGTTTGGGCATATCGGGTTGGACCTGGTTGATGATCGTGATGGCGTCGGTCAGTCTATGACCGCGATGGCGTTGATCTCGATTTTGCAGCGGGGGTCGGTGGCCATCCGCACCACCTGAACCGTCGTCGTCGCCGGTTTGGACTCGCCGAAATACTCGGCCCATACCTTGTTGAGGTCGTCCTGCTCCTCCATGTCGGTGAGGAACCGGTCAGCGGAGATGACATCGTCGAACGTCGCGCCGGCGGCCTCCAGACCCTTCTTCAGGTTTTCCAGCGCGGCGCGCGCCTGGCCGTCCATGTCGTCCGGCATGGATTCAAACTCCTCGGGAATGTGAGGATGGCTGTGATAGACCGGCGCCGCGGTGACGCCGGCGCAGAACAGCATGGAGCCGCCGGTGACCTTGATCGCCGGTGCGTACGGCATCCAAATATCCGGCGCATCCGGCCAGTGAAGGTGTTCGATTTTCTTTGTCATGGTCGGGTCCTCCCACCCCTGTCATTCAACTGGCCTCATCTTAGAGAGCGCCGCCGTTGGGGCAATACGCAGCCGTCATCTGTCCGGTTATTTCACGTCAGGTGAATTTGCCCTAAAACGTATGCGTAGACGTGCAAGGGGAACTCATGGGTCTCGACGTAACGCTGGAAAACGGGGTGCAGCTCCATTGGGCGACGCCCATCTTCACCCGGAAATTCGATGACACCGAGGAGCTCAACGCCCGCTTGGCCAAAATCATCCTCGAGCGCGAGCAGCAGGACCCGGGGGTGCCAAAGAGCGTGGTGCACGGATGGCACTCGAAGGAAGATTTCTTCGAATGGCCCCACCCGGAGGTCGCGCCGGTCCGCGACTTTGTCCGCCACGCCATGATCGAGCTGACGTCCGCCACGACGGGCCGCAAGGAAGGCGAGTTCGGCGGCGAGGCGGAGTTCATCGCCTGGGCGACGATTCTCCGCAAGGGCGGCTACAACTCCGTACACACCCATCCCGGCTGCGCCTGGTCGGGGGTTTACTACGTCGATACGGGCGGCGCGGCGGCAAGCGGCGGCGGCGACGGCTGCATCGAGTTCAACGACCCGCGCACCGCGGTGGAAATGGTGCCCTTGCCCGGCGAGCCGTTCGGCCAGCGCCGGCGGTTCGAGCCGGAATCCGGTCGCATGTATGCGTTTCCCGCCTGGCTGAGACACGGCGTGACGCCCTATATGGGCGATGACGCGCGCATCTCGGTTGCGTTCAACATCCGGATGAAGGAGTTTCAGGTGTTTGGGGTCGGCGACAAGCCGGCCTAGGACTTGGCCTTGGCTTGCCGTTGCGCTTTTGCCCAGCTGTCCCGGAGGCCGATGGTCCGGTTGAAGATCAACCGATCCCCTTCCGACCCGTCCCGGCAGAAGTAGCCCAGCCGTTCGAATTGAACGGTTTGGCCGACCGGCGCCTCGCCGAGCGCCGGCTCCAGCTTGCACCCCGAGAGGGTTTCGACCGAGTTCGGGTTGATGTCGTCGAGGAAATCGCCGTCCGAGCCCGGGGTTTCGGTTTCGAAGAGCTGGTCATAGAGCCGGACCTCGGCCTCGGCCGCATGGGCCGCCGAGACCCAATGCAGGGTCGCTTTCACCTTGCGTCCGTCAGGGGAATCGCCGCCCCGGGTTGCCGGGTCGTAGGTGCATCGAAGCTCGATGATTTCTCCCTGATCGTCTTTCACCACGTCGGTGCAGGTGACGTAATAGGCGTAGCGCAGCCGTACCTCCCGGCCCGGCGCCAGACGGAAGAACTTCTTCGGCGGGTCTTCCATGAAATCGTCCCGCTCGATGTAGAGCTCCCGGGAAAACGGAACCTGTCGGCTGCCCGCCGCCTGGTCTTCGGGATTGTTGACGGCGTCCAGCAGTTCTTCCCCGCCTTCGGCGTAATTGTCGATCACCACTTTCAGCGGCTTCAAGACCGCCATCCGCCGGAGCGCATGCTTGTTGAGGTATTCGCGGGTGCAGTGATCCAGGTAGGCCATCTCCACCGTCGCATTGGACTTGGAAATCCCGAGCCGGCCGATGAAATCGCGGATCGCGGCGGCCGGTACGCCCCGCCGCCTGAGACCCGCCAACGTCGGCATCCGGGGATCATCCCAGCCCGTCACGTGACCCTCGTCGACAAGCCGGGTGAGGCGGCGCTTGCTGAGCACGGTGTTGGTGAGATTGAGCCGCGCGAATTCATACTGGCGGGGCCGGGCCGGCACCGGCAGGTGCTCCACCAGCCAGTCGTAGAGCGGCCGGTGGTCTTCGAATTCCAAAGTGCAAAGCGAGTGGGTGATGTGCTCGATGGCGTCCGACTGCCCGTGCGCGAAGTCATAGGTCGGGTAGATCTTCCAGGCATCGCCGGTCCGGGGGTGCTCGGCATGGAGGATGCGGTAGAGCACCGGATCGCGCATGTTGATGTTGCCGGACGCCATGTCGATCTTGGCGCGCAGCACCTTGGCGCCTTCGTCGAATTCGCCCGCTTTCATGCGGCGCAACAGATCGAGATTTTCCTTCGGCGGCCGGTCCCGATGGGGACTGTTCCTGCCCGGCTCCGTCAGCGTGCCCCGGTACTCGCGCATCTCGTCCGCCGACAAATCGTCCACATACGCATCGCCGCTCTCCACCAGGTGTTCGGCCCACGCATAGAGTTGCTCGAAATTGTCCGAGGCGTGATAGAGGTGCTCGCCCCAATCGCAGCCCAGCCAGCGCACGTCCTCTTCGATGGCGTCGATATAGGCCTGCTCTTCTTTTGCCGGGTTGGTGTCGTCGAACCGCAGATGGCAGCGTCCGCCGAATTCCCCGGCGATCCCGAAATTGAGGATGATCGACTTGGCATGCCCGATATGGAGGAAGCCGTTGGGTTCGGGCGGAAACCGGGTGATGACCGCCTTGTGTCTGCCGGCCGCCAAATCATCCGAAATGATCTCACGGATGAAATCCCGGCTCTCGGCGGTTTCTGAATCGGTCTCGGTGTTGGGGGCGTGTTCGGTCATCGGAGCCTCGATCTGGCGGCCCCTGTTTGCCAAAAAAACCGCCCGAGGCCAAGGGGGGGCTGCCTATTGCTACCTGCCGGCAATCGCCTGGCGCAGCCGGTCGGCCGCCGGATTATGAACGGCGTGCTCAAGGAGAATCTGGGCCGGGGTCGGGTTGCCGCCGTAATAGGCCCGGTTGTAGTCGTTGCGGCGGATCATCGCCGAACCTTCCAGCGATGCGCCGGCGAAGAAGCCCGAATTGCTCGCGAAAGCGACGATGTCGAAGTTGAGGTTGGTGGTGACCGCCCCTTCATAGCCGACGCCCTGTGGTCCGGCCGCGGCGCTGATGTCGGCGCCCAGCTTGCCCTGGTGCTTGACGATGGCCTGGATGGCCTTCTTCTTGCGGATGACCAGAGCCACCCCCGCGGTCTGCGCGCCCGCCTGCAAGCCGATGCTGCCGGCGGCGAGGGTGTAGAAGGCGGGGTATCCCCAACTGCCGTCAGCCTTGCGGCTCAGCACCACACCGGAGCCGCCTTCCGCGCCGATCAGGAAACCGCCCTTGATCAAGGCCGGGAAGACGGCCACTCCTTGCGCTTCGGCAAGCATCTTGTTGAAGCCGCGAATATCCGGGTTGCGCTTCATTGCCTGGATGGTGTCCTGAGCCGCGGCGATCAAATTGGCTGTTTTGGTCGCGTCAGTGACATGGGCGCAGCCGGCCAAAACGACGGCCGCGGCGGCCGCGCCGATAGTCCGAAACCATATTTTCATCTTGTTATCCCTAATGCAGTTTATTCACCTTGCTGTAGCAGCAATCCCCGTTTTCGGGCAACGCCGGTCCAAGCATAAACGCCCCAAAATCAGGACAGGGGAATACCCTCTAGTCAGGAACCTTTAACCAATCATAAATCCCCCGGCATAAACCCCCGGGCTTCGGGCGAAATGCCGATCCCGCCGGCCGCTCAATTCCATACCGTGTGAATCTTGTCCCACAGCCAGTCGATGAGCGGATCGTCAGCGGTTCGCTGATGGCGGATCGCCGAGGTTTCGTTGGACGGCAGCTCGAACGGCGAGGCATACAGCTTGAGGCCGAGAAACTCCTTGTAGAGTTCGGCCGGTCCCCGGGTGATCGTGGTGATCAGATCGGTCGTCGAGACGGCAAAAAGGGCGCTCGAGAAATGAGGGACCACCATGACCGTCCGACGCACCATACCCTCTCGCGCCAACTGCTCGTCGATCTGTTGGTCGATGCCGGCAAGATTGGCGAACCGGACGTGGCCGAGGCGGCAGAACTGTTCGGGGGTCGGCTTGCGCTTGATCACCGGATGGCCGGCGCGGACGGCGACGACGCAATGGTCACGCACCAGAAGCGATTTCCGGCAGGTGCCGGGCACCGCGCCGAAGGGACCGATGGCGATGTCCAACTCGCCATCCTCGACCATGGCCAGCGCCGCTTCGGCCTCGGTATGCCGGAAATCGGTGGTCAATCCCGGCGCTTCGTCCAGGAGAAGCTCCACCAGCCGGGTGGCGAAATAACCAATGCCGTAGTCGAGCATGCCGATCCGCACGGTACGGCCGGCGGCCGCCGGATCGAAGGCGCCGCCGCCGCCGATCAACCCCTGAATGCGCCCGAGGATTTCGCCGACCGGACCGGACAGCTCATGGGCCAGCGGTGTGGGCACCATGCGCGCCTTGACCCGGGTAAACAGCTTGTCGTCGAACAGCTCCCTAAGGCGCTTCAGGGCATGGCTTACGGCCGGTTGGGTGAGGCCCAGGGTCTCGGCGGCCTTGGTCACCTGGCCGAAATCGTAGATCGCCTTGAACACGGTCAGGAGATTGAGGTCGACGGTTCGTAAATTAATTTCATTCATAGAAAAGAATTATAAAAATGAATTGGATTTATGCAATTGGTTTGCCGTAAGTTTGTGTGAGTAAGCGAGGGAGGACTCCCATGGACAAGCTGGTTGAGCAAAACACGTCGAGCCCGATCACGGTGAAAAAGACCGGGGTCAATCTCAGCGCGGAGATCAGCGATATCGATCTCACCCAGCCGATGGACGATGCGACCTTCGAGGCCGTCGATGCGGCGCTCGTGGAGCACGAGGTGATCGTCTTCCGGGACCAGGAAATTTCATCCGAGAACCTGATCGACTTCGGGCGCCGCTTCGGCGAGTTGACGGTTCATCCGTTTTCGCCCAACGACGGCGATCGGCCTTATCTGATTCTATTCAAGAATGACGAGAACAATCCGCCCTTCGGCACCGACTGCTGGCACTCGGACGAAACCTTCCGCGAGTGCCCGCCCATGGCCACGGTCCTTTGCGCCAAGGACGTGCCCGAGGTCGGCGGCGATACGATGTTTGCCAGCATGAGCGCGGCATTCGACGGCCTCTCCGACCGGATGCAGCAGTTCATCTCCGGACTGGAGGCGGTTCACGATTTCAAGGTGTTCAAGAATCTGTTCGGCGAATCCGAGGAGGACCGGAAAAATCTGATTGAATACGAGCTTCGCTATCCGCCGCAGGTCCAGCCGGTGGTCCGGGTTCACCCGGTTTCCGGCAAGAAAGTCCTATGGGTCAACCCCCAGTTCACGATTGCCATCAAGGGCATGGACGAGCGCGAAAGCCGGTCCCTCCTCGACACGCTGTTCCACCAAGCGCTGATTCCGGAATATCAGTACCGTCACAAATGGCGGAACCACACCATCGTCATGTGGGACAATCGCTCGGTCCAGCACTATGCGGTGCACGACTACTACCCCAGCCGCCGGTTTATGGAGCGGGTGACCATCGAGGGCGACAAACCGGTCGGCGTTCCCGCCGCGGATCCGGACAGCCTCCGCAAGTTCAAGTTCCACGCCAAGACCGGCTCGGACTCCCACGGCGGCCACACGGCGCCGAAGCGGCAGTTTCAGCGGGAACTCGACGCCGGATAGACCGAGGCATTTCACGTCGCGCGAACCACCTTTCCGGCGCTAAGATGCCGGCATGTCAACCAAACCGGAAACCCGTGCCGGCCCTCCCTTTCGCGTGCCCGCGGGCACCCGGATCTATGCCATCGGCGATATTCACGGCCGGATCGACCTGTTGCGCGAGCTGCACGACCGGATCCTGAATGATAGCGAGGAATATCCCGGCCGCCGGGTGATCGTGTATTTGGGCGATTACATCGATCGCGGCCCGCACTCGCCGGCGGTTCTGGACGCGGTGCGCCGGGAACCGCTGAATGGCTTCGAGCATGTTTGCCTCAAGGGCAATCACGAGGATCATCTGTTGAAGTTCCTCGACGATCCCGGCGACGAAATCGGCATCTGGCTCCGCAACGGCGGCGGTGAGACCATGGCGTCCTATGGCGTCGATGCCGGACCCGGCCGGCCGGCGGCGGTTATCCGGGATGATCTCGCCCGCGCCCTGCCGCCCGAGCACCTGTCATTCATGCGGGCGCTGCCGGTCTATCACGACGAAGGCGGCTACCGGTTCGTTCACGCCGGGCTCAGACCGGGCGTGCCGTTGAGCGAGCAGTCGGACCACGACATGATCTGGATTCGGGATGAGTTCCTGGACCATTCCGAGCCGTTCGAAAAGCGGGTGGTTCACGGCCATACGATCTGCCTCGCGCCGGAGGTGTCGGCCGTACGGATCGGGATCGATACGGGGGCCTACATGACGGGCGTGCTGACCTCGGTGGTCCTCGAGGGCGCCGACGTACGGTTCCTGGCCACCGCCGCCGCCTGAAGACAAAGGGTCCGGTCCGAGGACGACCCCGCCCGGCGTTGTCCCCACATCACGCCGGCCGGGAGCCGTCCATCGCGCCGGCGAGGGCCTTAAGAAAACCATCGCCTATTTCGATAGCGTTATCCGATAGTTAGAGCAGTTTCCGGCCAAATGTGGCGGCCCGCCACAAAATCGCCAAACTCCGAACATTAACGGAACACACTTTCGCCAATTTTGAATGGTGAATCGAGGTGTCCGACGACGCCGTCCTGTGGCTGGAATCCGTTGAATTGCGGGATTTTGGTTTCTCGCCCTTCCATCGGCCGCGGAAAGGCTTTGTTAACCCATCCGGGACCAATGTGGCCCATTGACGCCCATAAAATCCCATGATATCCCAAATTGTCCCAAATGGCGGAGGACTGCGGGGTCTGGGACATGGGTGAGGGTTTCCGGAGTCGCGCAACCGGCCGGGTCACGGGGGTGCGATCTTCGGGCGGTAGTTATAGGCGGAGATGGCTGTGTTTATCGGCCGGCACATCAATAGGATCGACAAGAAGGGACGCATTTCCGTTCCAAAGCCGTTTCGCTCGGTGATCAAGGACCAGAGCTTCAAGGGCATCTACGTCTATCCGTCGTTGAAGACCGCGGCCTTGGAGGCCTGCGACGAAGACTTCATCAACCGGGTCGCGACCAGCATCGACGATCTGGACCTGTTCTCCGACGAGCAGGACGACCTCGCCGCCATCGTTCTCGAAATCGCCCAGGCCCTGCCGTTCGATACCGAGGGGCGGGTCATCTTGCCGAAGGATTTCCTCGATTACGCCGGTATCACCGCCGATGCCGCCTTCGTCGGCCGGGGCACCCGGTTCCAGATTTGGGAGCCCGGGACTTACGAAACCCATCGCGCCCACGCCGTCGACCGTGCCCGGTCCCGCGGCGCCACCCTCAAACTCCGTCCCAAGGGAGACGACGACTAGTGCCCGGACATGTCCCCGTCATGCTCAAGGAGGTCGTCGACGCCCTGGCGCCTCGGGACGGCGGAGTGTACGTCGACGGCACGTTCGGCGAGGGGGGCTATTCCCAGGCCATACTCGACGCCGCCGCCACCACCGTTCTCGGCATCGACCGGGATCCCCGGGCCGTCACCATCGGCGCCGAACTGGGACGCCGCCAATCCGGCCGCTTGACCATGCTTCACGGCCGCTTCGGTGACATGGAATCCCTGATGAGGGAAGCCGGCGTTGCCCAAGTCGACGGGGTGACCCTTGATCTTGGTGTTTCCTCGCCGCAGCTCGACGAGGCCGCACGTGGTTTCTCGTTCCGCGCCGACGGGCCGCTTGATATGCGAATGGGCGGCGATGACGGAACGGCGACCGCCGCCGAATTCATCAACGCCGCACCGGAAACCGAACTCGCAGATGTCCTCCACCACTACGGCGAGGAGCGTCAGGCCCGCCGGATTGCCCGCGCCATCGTCACCGCCCGGGCCGAACGCCCCATCCTGCGCACCGGCGAACTGGCTGAAATCGTCCGCGGCATCGTCAAGACTTCGGGGAAGGACCAAGCAATCGACCCCGCCACCCGGACTTTTCTTGCGCTGCGCATTCACGTTAACGACGAGTTGGGCGAGGTTCGCCGCGGCTTGGTCGCCGCGGAGCACATCCTGGCGCCGGGGGGCCGCCTGGCCGTGGTGTCGTTCCACTCGCTCGAGGACCGCATTGTGAAACAGTTCCTGGCGGCACGTTCCGGCCGCGCCGGCCGGGGGTCCCGCCATTTGCCCGAGACCAGTATCCCGGACCCGAGCTTCCGGTTGGTCGCCCGCCGCGCCCTCAAACCCTCGGCGGCCGAAATTGAACGCAACCCGCGCGGCCGATCCGCCCGGCTGCGCGTCGCCGAACGCACCGCCGCACCTTCGTGGCCTCGGAAAGCGGCGGCCTGAGGAAAGCCCATGCGCCGGACAACTCTGATCACACTTCTCTCCGTCGGCGTCATGACCGTCGCGCTGTTCTATGTCGGACACGAGGTGACGACCCTCGAAGAGGAGCTTGAGTTGCTGAACAAGACCATCGTCAGCGACCAGGAAGCCATTCGCGTCCTTCGGGCCGAATGGAGCCACCTCAACGAAACCGATCGCCTGAGGGAACTCGCCGAGAAATATCTTGCGCTGGAGCCGGTCCGCCCCGCCCAGATTACCTCCGTGCCCATCCCCGCCGCCCCGACCGAGGAGGTTCGATGACGGACAGCTCCCACTCGCGCCGGGTCCACCTGGAAGGCGCACGAAAGGAAGCGCTTGCAACCAGTCGCAGCCGTTTGGTGGTCACGAGTGTGCTGTTCGCCGTCGCCTTCGCCGTCATTTCGGGCCGGCTGGTGGAATTGGCGGTATTCGAAGACCCGCAAGCCCGGGCCACCGCGACGGCGTCCAGAACGGTGGTGCAGTCCAAATCCCGCGCCGACATCCTTGACCGCAACGGGATTCTCCTCGCCACCAGCGTACCGACCGCCTCGGTTTACGCTAATCCCCGTCATCTCCTGGACGCCCGCGATGCCGCGCGGCGCATCGTCACTGTTTTTCCCGAGGTGAACGAGGAGAGACTGTTCCGGCGGCTGAACTCGGAACGGACTTTCGTCTGGATCCGTCGCAACATCACGCCCAATCAGCAGTTCGCCATCAATGCCTTGGGCCTGCCCGGCATTTACTTCCGCCGCACCGAGCGCCGGGTCTACCCGCACGGCAGCCTGACCAGTCACGTTGTCGGCACGACCGATATCGACGCCAAGGGCCTCACCGGCATTGAGCGCAGCTTCGACGGCCCGCTTCAGGAATCCGAGCAGGCACTGGCGCTGTCCCTTGATGTTCGGGTCCAGTCGGTGGTCCGCCGGGCCCTCAATACGGCCATCGAAAAATTTTCCGCCGTCGGAGGCGCGGGCATCGTTGTCGACGTTACCAACGGCGAGGTCCTCGCCCTGGTTTCGCTTCCCGATTTCGAGCCCCATTTCGGCGGTGACGTCACCGCCGAGGCCCGGTTCAATCGGGTCACCAAGGGCGTCTACGAGATGGGCTCGACGTTCAAGCTGTTCACGACGGCGATGGCGCTCGACACCAGGACGATCGGCTTGAACGGAGGCTTCGACGCCACTAAGCCGCTGCGGGTGGCGCGCTTCGTCATCAACGACTACCACGCCAAGAAGCGCTGGCTGAGCGTGCCCGAGATTCTTGTTCATTCGTCCAATATCGGTGCCGCCAAAATGGGGGTGGCGGTTGGGACCAAAACCCAGCAGGCCTATCTCCACGCGCTCGGATTGACCCGCAAGGCCCGACTCGAATTGCCTGAGATTGGTGTCCCGCTGATCCCGTCGCCATGGCGCAAAATCAGCACCATGACCATTTCCTACGGTCACGGCATCGCCGTTTCGCCCTTGCAGATGGCGAACGGGGTCGCCGCGCTGGTCAATGGCGGGATTCTACGCGATGCCACCTTGGCTCTCAGTGCGCCGGGCGCGGTTCCGGCAGGCGTCCAGGTCATCAAGACCGGCACGTCGATCAAGATGCGCAGGCTCATGCGTCTGGTGGTCCGCCGCGGCACCGGCAAGAACGCCGAGGTGGAGGGGTATCTGGTGGGCGGCAAGACCGGCACCGCCGATAAGCCTGGCCCTGGCGGCTATGCGGCCAGCCGACGGGTGATCTCTTCTTTCGTCGGCGCGTTTCCCATCGACCGGCCACGCTACGTGGTGCTGGCCATGTTGGATGAGCCGAAAGGAACCGCCGAGACGTTCGGTTACGCGACCGGCGGCTGGGTCGCCGCTCCGGTGGTGCGGGAAATCGTCGCTGCACTGGGTCCGATGATGGGCATGGCGCCGAGCACGGAAACCGAGCGGCTGCCCCGGCCGGGCGACCCCCTCCATATCGCCGCCGGCAAACCGAGCCAAACGGCGGGAAACCAGAGAGTCCGAGGCCAATCCGTACGAGGACCGTCTCGTGCAACTCACTGATCTCTTGGAAGGGGAAGACGAACAAGACATGCAGGTGGCGGGCGAAAAAACAAAGCAAATAAGGGGATTGACGGCGGATTCCCGTCTGGTCAATCCGGGTTATCTGTTTGCCGCTTTGCCCGGCTCCCGGGCTGACGGCCGGGACTTCATCGTCGACGCCGTCAAGCGCGGCGCATCGGCGGTCTTGGCGCCGGCGGACTCCGCGTTCCAGGTTCCGAAAGACATCAGCGTCGTCACCGCCGAAAACCCCCGGCGCCTCTACGCCCGGATGGCAGCCACGTTCCACGGCCGGCAGCCGGCTCACATGGCCGCCGTGACCGGGACCAACGGCAAGACCTCGGTTGCCGATTTCGCCCGCCAGATCTGGTCTCATCAGGGACGCCGCGCGGCCAGCGTCGGAACCCTCGGAATCATCACTTCCGACGGGTGGCGGCGGGGTCGCCTGACGACGCCCGATCCCGCCGATCTCCATGCCTCGCTGAAAGCACTGGCCGAAAATCGTGTCACTCACGCCGCCCTCGAAGCCAGCAGTCACGGTCTCGACCAGCATCGTCTCGACGGGGTGCGCATCAGCGTGGCCGCCTTTACCAATCTGTCGCGGGACCATCTCGATTACCACGGCGACATGGAAAACTACCTTGCCGCGAAACTACGCCTGTTCACCGAGGTGCTGACGCCCGGCGGCGCGGTGGTCATGAGTTCCGACGATCCGGTCTCCCGGAAGGTATGGGATGCGGCGACCGGCGTTGGGGCGATGGTCACGACGGTCGGGCTCGCCGGCGACGACATCAGCCTCGGCGCGGTGTCGCCGGCCGCCGAGGGCTTGGACATGGCGTTCATCCTCGCCGGATCGAGGCACGATGTGCGATTGCCGCTTGCCGGCGGGTTCCAGGCGATGAACGCCTTGATCGCGCTTGGGATCGTTATCGCCGATGGCGGTGATGCGGGAACCGCCGTCGAGGCACTCCCGCGCCTCAAAGGCGTGCCCGGACGTCTCGAGAAGATCAGCGATTACCGGGGCGGCGCGGTCTACGTGGATTACGCCCACACACCGGATGCGGTCACCGCCGCGCTCAATGCCATCCGGCCCCACACCCGGGGGAAATTGATTGCGGTTATCGGCTGCGGCGGCGATCGCGATCAGGGCAAGCGCGCTTCCATGGGTGCGGCCGCGGTCAGCGGTGCGGATGAAGTGATCGTCACCGACGACAACCCCCGCACCGAGGACCCCGCCTCCATTCGTGCCGCGGTTCTCGAAGGCGCACCCGCGGCAACGGAGATCGGCGATCGGCGCGACGCCATTCGCGAGGCCGTTCGGATGATCGGCCCCGGCGATGTCGTTCTGGTCGCGGGCAAGGGTCACGAGGAAGGTCAGATCGTCGGTCACGACATTCTGCCCTTCAACGACGCCGACGTAATCCGCGACATCATCACGGAGCTGGGCGGATGATGCCGGCGGCACCTCATCTTTGGACCGCGGCCGACGCCGCAGCGGCCACCGGCGGGACCGCGGGCGGGTCGTGGACCGCCACCGGCGTATCCATTGACAGCCGCACGGTACAGCCCGGCGATCTGTTCACCGCCATCAAGGGCCCGAACTTCGATGGTCATGACTTCGTCCGCCCGGCCCTGCAGAGTGGTGCGGTTGCGGCGCTGGTATCCCGCGCTCCCGCGGAACCGGTCAATCGGGATTCCCTGCTGACCGTCGGCGACACCCTCCGGGCGCTGGGGGATCTGGGCCGAGCGGGGCGGAAACGCAGCGAGGGGACCATCATCGCCGTCACCGGCAGCGTCGGCAAAACCGGCGTCAAGGAAGCGTTGGCGCATCTGCTCGGCCGCCAAAAGGAAACCCATTTCTCGGCCGGCAGCTTCAATAACCGGTTCGGCGTCCCCCTGAGCCTCGCCCGGCTGTCCCCCTCCGCCGCCTACGGCGTGTTCGAGTTGGGCATGAACCACGCCGGCGAACTGACCGAACTGTCTAATTTGGTCCGGCCGAACGTCGCCATCATCACCACCGTCGAAGTGGCGCATCTGGAGTTCTTCGCCTCACTCGCCGACATCGCGCGGGCCAAGTCGGAGATTTTCGCCGGCCTCGAGCCGGACGGCATTGCCGTGCTCAACCGGGACAATCCGTATTTCGACCTCATGGCCGAGGCGGCGCGGGCGGCGGACGCCGAGATCATCACGTTCGGCCGTCATGACGACGCCCGATTCAGGGTGGTGCAGTCGGAGGCCGCCGGCGCCGGCTCCGACGTCGAAGCCATGGCGGACGGCAAGCGAATCTCCTTCCATCTGCCGTTACCCGGCGATCACTGGGTCGCCAACGCGCTGGCCGTGCTCGCGGTCTTGGCGGCGGCGGGCGGCGATATCAAACAGGCCGCCGATGACATCAGCGAATTAAAGCCCGCCAAGCGCCGGGGCGAGCGCCATCAGGTGCGTTTCGCCGGCATGTGTTTCGAGATCATCGACGACAGTTACAACGCCAGCCCGGCGGCCGTGGCGGCTGCCTTGTCGGTGCTCGGTCAATCGGCGCCGGGCCCCTCCGGCCGCCGCATTGCGGTTTTGGGGGACATGCTTGAACTGGGCGGCGACTCGCCGGCCCTTCACCAGGCGTTGAAGGACGATGTGGATGCATCGGCGATCGATTTGGTGTTTGCCGTCGGCACCCAAATGAAGTTTCTGTTCGACGCGGTTGCGACCGAAAAGCGGGGCGGCTGGGCAGAGACGGCTCAGGAGCTGGCGCCGGTTATTTTGGCGTCCGTCCATTCCGGTGACGTGGTTCTGGTCAAGGGCTCGGCCGGTACGCGGACGGGCCAAATCGTCGACGCGCTGCGGAACCTGGATTCCAACTCGGTGCGAATGGCCGGCGGGCGGTAGGGAGCAATCATGCTGAACAGCCTCTCCGCCTTCGCCGATCAGATTCTGATCCTCAACCTGTTCCGCTACATCACCTTCCGGACCGGCGGCGCCATGATCACCGCGCTGGCCATCAGCTTCATTCTCGGCCCGATCCTGATCGAATGGCTGAAGAAGCATCAGCAAGGCGGTCAGCCGATCCGCGATGACGGGCCCGAATCCCATATCCTGACCAAGGCCGGCACCCCGACCATGGGCGGGTTTCTGATCTTGATCGCGTTGATCCTGTCGACGGCGCTTTGGGCGGACCTGAGCAACGGCTACATCTGGGCGGCGCTCGGAGTGACCATCGGCTACGGGATCATCGGCTTCATCGATGACTACCTGAAGGTGACCAAGCGCCATCACAAGGGATTGTCGGGCAAACTCAAGCTGTCCCTTCAGATCATCATCGCCCTGGCGGCGGCCCTGTGGATCATGAAGCTGACCCGTGATCCGCTCTCCACGTCACTCGCCATTCCGTTCTTCAAGGACGTGCTGCTCGATCTCGGCTGGTTCTTTATACCGTTCGCCGCTTTCGTGATGGTCGGCGCCTCCAACGCGGTCAACCTTACCGACGGGCTGGACGGGTTGGCCATCGGGCCGGTGCTGATTGCCGCCGCCGTCTTCGGCATGATCGCCTACCTGATCGGCAACTCGGTGTTTTCCAACTACCTGCAGGTTCACTACGTGCCGGGCGCCGGAGAGCTGTCCATATTCCTCGGCGCCCTTATGGGCGCCAGTCTCGGCTTTCTCTGGTACAACGCGCCGCCGGCCATGGTGTTCATGGGCGATACGGGATCGCTCTCGTTGGGCGGCGCGCTCGGGACCGTGAGCGTCATCACCAAGCACGAGCTGGTCCTGGCGCTGGTCGGCGGCCTGTTCGTTCTCGAGACCGTGTCGGTCATCGTCCAGGTGATTTCCTACAAGCTTACCGGCAAGCGGGTGTTTCAGATGGCGCCGCTCCACCATCACTTCGAAAAGAAGGGGTGGGCGGAGCCGACCATCGTCATCCGCTTCTGGATCATCGCGACCATTCTGGCTCTGGCCGGACTGGCAACGCTCAAACTGAGATGACGGGGGCGCGGGGGTGATCCGGATCGATACATTCAGGGGACAGCCGGTCGCGGTCATGGGCTTGAGCCGCACCGGGCTCACGGCCGCCCGCGCGCTCGCCGCCGGCGGTGCCGAGGTGTGGGCCTGGGACGATGACGATGGGCGGCGCGAGGCCGCCGCCGGCGAAGGTATCGCTCTGGTGGATTTGGGCGCGCGGGATTTGGGTGACGCCGGCGCCCTGGTGCTGAGCCCCGGCATCCCCCATTTGCACCCCGAACCTCACCCGGTTGCGGCGAAGGCGCGGGACGCCGGATGCGAGATCATCTGCGATGTCGACCTGCTTGCCCGCCAGATCACCGAGCCCGGCTATGTGGGGGTCACCGGCACCAATGGCAAGTCGACCACCACCGCGCTGATCGGGCACGTTCTGGCCCACGCCGGCAATGAAGTGGCGGTCGGCGGCAATATCGGTGAGCCGGTTCTCGACTTGAACGAACTGGGGCCGTCCGGGACCTACGTGCTCGAACTGTCCTCCTATCAGCTCGAACGGGTACCGCGGCTGGCGCTCGATGTCGCCATCCTGCTCAACATCTCACCCGATCATCTCGACCGCCACGGCGGGATGGACGGCTATGTCGCCGCCAAGACCCGAATATTCGACCGGACCGTCGATGGCGGTCACGCCATCGTCGGCATGGACGACCGCTATGGCCGCGGCCTGCGCCTCGACCTGATGATGCGCGGCGGTGTGAAAGTCGTCCCGATCTCGGGAAATCGGCGGGTGCCGGGCGGCGTCTACGCCGACGGGACCGGCATGCTGATTGACGATCTGGATAACGGCCAGGCGGGGGTGCTCGACCTGAGGGCGGTCGACACCCTTCCCGGCCGGCACAATTGGCAAAACGCGGCCGCGGCCTACGCTGCGGCGCGGCTGGTGGGGGTTGCCGCCGCATCCGCCGCCGCGGCCATTCAGTCCTTTGCCGGCCTGGCCCATCGCCAGGAAGTGATCCGCCGGATCGGGCGGGTGACTTACGTCAATGATTCCAAGGCGACCAACCTCGATGCCGCCGCCAAGGCGCTTGCGTCGTACGGCAATATCCACTGGATCGCCGGAGGACGCTCCAAGGAGGATGACCTCTCGGCGCTCGAAGCCTTGTATCCGCAAATTCGCCGGGCCTATTTGATCGGTGAGGCGGCGTCCCAATTCGAGGCGGCCCTTGCGGGGATCGTGCCCGCGGAGCGTGCGGGCTCCCTCGAAGCCGCGGTGGGCAGCGCCCATGCCGCCGCCCGGGAAAGCGGCGAAGACGCGGTGGTGCTCCTGTCGCCGGGCTGCGCGTCGTTCGACCAGTTCACCGACTTCGAGGCGCGAGGCCGGGCGTTCCGGGTTGCGGTGGAGGCACTGTCATGACCGCGCTCCCCCGGACGGATATCAGCATCTTTGGCCGCTGGTGGTGGACCGTCGACCGTTGGACCCTGTCGGCACTGGTCGCCGTGTCGGCCATCGGCATCGTCCTGACCATGGCGGCGAGTCCGGCCGTCGCCGCCCGGCTGGACCTGGATGCGTTCCACTTCATCCGCCGGCAGTTCCTGTTCATTCCGCTGTCGTTTGCCATCCTGATCGGCGTCTCCCTGTTGAATCCCGCCGGCGTTCGCCGCCTGGCGGTGCTCGGCTTCATCATTTCGGTCATCGGTCTGGGATTGACGTTGTTCATCGGCCAGGAGATCAGGGGCGCCGCCCGCTGGATCAGCCTGCCCGGTTTCTCCTTGCAGCCGTCGGAGTTCGTCAAACCCTGTTTTGCCGTGGTGGCGGCGTGGATGTTCTCGCAGTGGCGGATCAAGGGGGACATACCGGGCCACGCCGTGGCCACCGCCCTCTACGCGCTGGTGGCGGGGCTGTTGCTGCTACAGCCGGATGTGGGGATGACGATCCTAATTTCGGTGGTTTGGGGGGTGCAGTTCTTCCTCGCCGGATTGCCCATGTTGCTGGTGTTGGGCATCGGCATTCTGTTCATCGCCGGGGGCATCGGCGCTTACTTCAACTTTGCCCACGTCCAGACCCGGGTCGACCGGTTTTTCGATCCCGCGGGCGGCGAAGCGTATCAGGTGGCGCGGTCCCTGGAGGCAGTGGTCGCCGGCGGCATCTTCGGCCGCGGCCCCGGCGAGGGCGAGGTCAAATCCATCCTTCCCGACGCCCATGCGGATTTCATATTCGCCGTCGCGGCGGAGGAATTCGGCCTGATTACGGGTCTGCTCATCGTTGCCCTGTTTGCTTTCATCGTGCTCCGCGGATTCGCCCTGGTGATGCGGGACACCGACCTGTTCGTGCAGCTCGCCGTTGCCGGACTTTTGGTGCAGTTCGGCCTCCAAGCGCTCATCAACATGGCGTCGACCATCAACCTGATGCCCACCAAGGGTATGACGCTGCCGTTCATATCCTACGGCGGCTCGTCGATGGCGGCGATGGCGTTGGGCATGGGCATGGTGCTGGCGCTCACGCGCGAGCGGCCCCGGGCGAATGATTTGAGCCGGTTCACCGGACGGGGGGCGCCATGACCGGGCCGCTGATCGTCCTCGCCGCCGGCGGTACCGGCGGACATGTATTCCCCGCCGAAGCGCTTGCCGTCGAGCTGGCGGCCCGCGGCTGCCGGCTGGCATTGTTCACCGACCGCCGGGGCGGCGCGTTGGGCGGCCGGCTGGATGAATTTGATACCTACCGCATTCGGGCAGGCGGCATCGCCGGCAAGAGTTCGGTGGACCGGCTGATGTCCACCGCCGAAATCGGTCTCGGGACCATGCAGGCGTGGCAATTGTTGAAACAATTGGGCCCCGCCGCGGTCGTTGGTTTCGGCGGCTATGCATCGGTGCCGACGATGATGGCGGCAACCTTCGCCGGCACGCAGACCGCCATCCATGAACAGAATGCCGTGCTCGGGCGCGCCAACCGGCTTCTGGCCGGCCGGGTCGACCGCATCGCGACGGCCTTTGAGGAGGTGAGTCCGGTGCCCGCCGGCGCCGAGGCCAAGGTCGTGCGCACGGGTATGCCGGTGCGGCCGATGGTCGGCGCCCTTCGCGACCGTGTCTACCCGCCCCTCGACGGAGACTCACCCCTCAACATCCTGGTCTTCGGCGGCTCCCAGGGCGCCCATGTGCTCTCGCAGGTGGTGCCGCGGGCCGTGGGCATGCTTGATCCACGCTTCAGGGACCGGCTTCGCGTCGTTCAACAGTGCCGCGAAGAAGACATCGCGGCGGTCCGCGGGCAATATGATTCCCTCGGGGTCAACGCCGACCTCGGGCCTTTCTTCGACGATATCCCCGAGCGCTATGCCGCCGCGCACTTGGTTATCTGCCGATCCGGCGCATCGACCATCGCCGAGCTGACCGCCATTGGCCGCCCGGCGATCATGGTTCCCTTTCCGCACGCCGTCGACGATCATCAGGCATTCAACGCCCACGCCTTGGATGATGCCGGTGGCGGCTGGCTGATGCCCGAAACATCATTTGCCGCCGATGCGCTTGCTGCGCGCCTCGATTCCCTGTTCTCCCTGCCCAAGTTGCTCGAAAAGGCCGCCGCCGCCGCCAAGGCCGCCGGGGCGCCCGACGCGGTCGGGACGCTGGCTGACATGGTGATGGACATGGTGCCGGACAACGGCGATGCCGAACCGAGGAGGGCCGCCGCATGAGAGCGCTTCCCTTGGACATCGGCACCGTGCACTTCGTCGGCATCGGCGGCATCGGGATGAGCGGCATCGCCGAAGTGCTGCATAACTTGGGGTATTCGGTGCGCGGCTCGGATGTTGCGGACGGCGCCAATGTCCGGCGGTTGCGCGCTATGGGCATTCCAATCGAGATCGGACACCGGGCCGGGAACCTGGACGATGGGCAGGTGATCGTCATTTCATCGGCGGTCAAGGCCGGCAACCCCGAGGTTGAAGAGGCCCGGCGGCGTCTGCTGCCGGTCGTCCGGCGGGCCGAGATGCTGGGTGAGCTTATGCGTCTCAAATGGTCGGTCGCCGTCGGCGGCACTCATGGCAAGACCACCACCACCTCGATGATCGCCGCGCTGCTGGATGCCGCCGAACTGGATCCGACGGTGATCAACGGCGGCATTATCAATGCCTGGGGCTCCAACGCCCGCTTGGGCGGCGGCGATTGGATGGTGGTCGAGGCCGATGAGTCCGATGGCACGTTCGTTAAATTGCCGGCGACCATCGCCGTGGTGACCAACATCGATTCCGAGCACATGGATCATTACGGCGGGTTCGAAGCGCTGAGGCGGGCCTTCGATACCTTCGTGGAGAACATTCCGTTCTACGGCTTCGCGGCCCTGTGCATCGACGACGCCGAAGTGCAGGCCATGATCCCCCGGGTCTCGGACCGGCGCATCATCACTTACGGACGGAGCCCGCAAGCGGAAGTTCGGGTCACGGCCATCGAATCCACGGACGACGGCTCCAAATTCGATGTCACCATTTCGGACCGGGCCGGCGGGCCGTCGAGAACCCTGGAAAATCTCCCTCTGCCCATGTTCGGCGCCCATAACGTCCAAAATGCACTGGCGGCGATTGCCGTGGCCGCCGAGATGAATATCGAAGACGAGGTCATCCGCCGCGGTCTGGCCGGTTTCGAAGGCGTGAAGCGCCGATTTACCAAGACCGGTGAGGTCGACGGGATCACGGTGATCGACGATTACGGACACCATCCTGTGGAGATTTCCGCGGTGCTCGATGCCGCCCGAAGCTCCACCTCGGGCCAGATTATCGCCGTCGTCCAGCCCCATCGCTATACCCGGCTTCGCGATCTGTTCGAGGAGTTCTGCACCTGCTTCAACGATGCCGACACGGTGATCGTTGCCGACGTCTATCCGGCCGGAGAAGAGCCTATCGAGGGGATAGACCGGGAGGCCCTCGTGGACGGGCTCCGTTCCCGCGGTCACCGTCAGGTGCTGACACTGCCGGGACCCGAGCGTTTGGCGAGCCTGATCGATGGGGTTGCGCAGCCGGGGGATCTGGTGGTGTGCCTGGGCGCCGGAAATATCACCGCATGGGCCAACGCACTGCCCGGCGAACTCGGAGAGCGCCGGGGTGCCGTCGAGGAGGCGCGAGCATGATGACGGCGCCCAAGTTTCCGCAGGGCTTGATCGACCGGCTGCCCCCCGTGAAGGGGGACTACACGGCTAATGCGCCGCTCGCCAAATCCACATGGTTCCGGGTCGGCGGGCCCGCGGAAATATTGTATCGGCCGAAGGACATCGATGATTTGACCGCTTTTCTCGCCGCCAAGCCCGGTGATGTTCCGGTGACGGTCATCGGCGTTGCGTCAAATCTGCTGGTCCGCGACGGCGGGGTTCCGGGTGTGGTGATCCGTCTCGCGGACGGCTTCAGCGATATTGCCGTGGACGGCGATTATCTCAGAGCCGGCGGCGGCGCGTCCAACCTCAAGGTGGCCAACGCGGCTCGGGATGCGGGGCTTGCGGGCCTCGAGTTCCTGAGCGGCATCCCGGGATCGATCGGCGGATCGGCGCGGATGAATGCCGGCGCGTTCGGTGGCGAGGTGAGCGGCGTGTTCGTTTCGGCGACGGCGCTCGACGGTCATGGAGACCTGCACCATGCCGACCCCGCCGCAATGGGATACGGCTACCGTCATTCGACGGCGCCCGAGGATTGGATATTCGTCGACGTGGCGCTGAGGGGAGAGGCCGGTGACCGCGCCGCGATCGCGGCCCGCATGAATGAGATCAAATCCATGCGTGACGCCAGCCAGCCGTCCAAGACGCCCACCGGCGGCAGCACATTCATCAACCCGCCGGGGCACAAGGCGTGGGAGCTGATCGACAAAGCGGGATGCCGCGGGCTGACCCGCGCCGCCGCCCGGGTGTCGGAGAAGCATTGCAACTTCCTGATCAACACCGGCGGCGCGACGGCCGCCGACATCGAAGGCCTCGGTGAAGAGGTTCGGCGGCGGGTGTTCGACAGCACCGGCATCTCGCTGGATTGGGAGATCCGGCGCATCGGCGTGCCGGCGACCCCGATCGTGAAGGAGGCGGGCAAATGAGCCGTCATGTCGCCGTCCTGATGGGTGGATGGTCCGCCGAGCGGGATGTTTCCCTGGTCTCGGGCGCCGCGGTTTCCAACGCGCTGACCGGGGCCGGTTACCGCGTCACCTCGATCGATGTGCAACGGGACGCGGGCGCGCTGCTGACCCGGCTTTATCCCAAACCCGACGCCGTGTTCAACGCGCTGCACGGCCGTTGGGGCGAGGACGGCTGCATTCAGGGCCTGCTGAATGTCATCGAGGTTCCCTACACCCATTCGGGCCTTTTGGCCTCGGCGTTGGCCATGGACAAGCCTGCCGCCAAGACGCTGTTCGCGGCCAGCGGCATCAAGGTCTCCAAGCACGTCATCACCACCCGCGACGAGCTCCTGAAGGGCGACGTGCTGCCGAGGCCCTATGTGGTGAAACCGGTGAATGAGGGATCCAGTGTCGGTGTCACCATCGTCCGCGAGGGCGACAATTTCAAACCCGGCGACGATTGCGGGTGGCGCTGGGGCCGCCGGGTGATGGTGGAAGAATTCATTCCGGGCCGGGAACTGACCGTCGCGGTGATGGGCGATCGCGCGCTCGCGGTCACCGAAATCCTGACCGACCGGGAGTTCTACGACTACGACGCCAAGTACGCGCACCAGGGATCCCGGCACACGGTCCCGGCGGATATCGGCCCGGACGTTTATGACGAGGCCTGCCGGATTTCGGTGCTGGGCCATCGGGCCCTGGGATGCCGCGGCGTCAGCCGCGCCGACCTGCGGTTCGACGGCGAGGACCTCTACATGCTGGAGATCAACACCCAGCCGGGGATGACCCCGACCTCGCTGGTCCCCGAACAGGCCGCCTACGCGAACATTTCCTTCCAGGATCTGGTGTCCTGGATGGTGGAGAACGCCGCATGGGACGACTGATGGGCAAGGCGGATAAGGGCTCGGCCCCGCGGACCTCCCGGACGCCGAAGAAGCGGCCCCGGGTGAAGCCCCTGTGGCGGACGCCGAAATTGATCGCCGCCGGAATCCTGGCCGTTGTCATGGTGACGGGTTTTGGCGGCTGGTGGATCTGGAACGAAGGCTTCATCCAGCGTTCCCTGGAGCGCGCCAAATGGACCACTATCGGCATCACGGCGAAGGCCGGCTTTACCGTTTCCGAAATACTCGTCGAAGGACGGCATCGCACCTCTCCCGAGGCACTGCGCAAGGCCCTCCGGCTGGAGCGTGGCGCCCCGATCCTGGCGTTCGATCCCCACGCGGCGCGCATCCGCGTCGAGGCGCTGCCGTGGGTCCGTCGGGCGGTGGTGGAGCGGCAGCTTCCCGACGTGGTGCACTTGAAAATCGTCGAACGCCGGCCTCTGGCCCTGTGGCAGCGGGATGGGGTGTTCTCGCTGGTCGATACCGACGGGGCGGTCATCCCCATCGGCGCCCTCGAAGCGTTCAAGAATTTGATCGTCATCGTCGGCGGGGACGCGCCCCGGCATGCCGGCGCCCTGATGGATGTCCTCGCCCAATCGCCCGAACTCACCGGTCACGTGAAGGCGGCGGTCCGGATCTCCGGCCGGCGTTGGGATTTGCATCTGCTGGATGGTGTCGTGGTCCGGCTGCCCGAGGAAGATCCCGGCGGCGCCTGGCGGCGTCTTGCCGATTTGCAGCGGGATCGCGGACTTCTGAGCGGCAGCCTGTCCGGCATAGACCTTCGTTATCCGGACCGGGTGGTGATCCGGCCGGCGCCCCGGCGCCCGGGCATCAAGCCGACATCACAGCAGAAAGAGACCTGACGGTAGAACGACGGATGAAACGGAACTCGAAACAGAACGGCAGCGGCCGCGGATTGATCACCGCCTTGGATGTGGGGTCGACCAAGATTGCCTGCTTTATCGCCCGGATGGCCGCATCCGGAGAACCCGAGATCGTCGGCATCGGCCATCAACTGGCGGCCGGTATGCGGTCGGGCAACATTGTCGATCTGGAAGCGGTGGAATCGTCCATCCGGACGGCAGTCGAGGCGGCGGAACAAATGGCGGGTGAGAACGTCAAGGACGTCGCCGCCTGCATCTCCGGCGCGTCACCGTCCTCGAAGCTGATTTCCTTTGACGTTTCCATCGCGGGTCACGAAATCGGCGATGCCGATCTTCGCCCCGCCCTCGATCCGGCATGGCTCAAGACCCGGGTGGAGGAGGACCAGCAGATCATTCACACCATTCCGGTCGCATTCTCCATCGACGGTAACCGCGGCGTGCGTGATCCCCGGGGCATGTTCGCCGAAAAACTGGGCGTCAACATGGTGGTGATGAGCGCGGCGTCCGGCCCGCTTCGCAACCTCGAGACCGCGGTCAGCCGGTGCCATCTGGCGGTCGCCGATCATGTCATCGCTTCTTATGCCTCGGGGCTGGCATGTCTGGTCGATGACGAAACCGATCTCGGCGCCACCTGTATCGACATGGGCGGCGGCACGACGACGGTCTCGGTGTTTTTCGATGGCGAAATCGTCCACGCCGAGAGCATTCCGGTCGGCGGCGGCCATGTCACCAATGACATCGCGCGCGGGCTGTCGACCCCGGTGGCATTCGCGGAACGCATGAAGACGCTCTACGGCAGCTGTGTTGCGTCGCCCTCCGACGACACCGAGAGCATCAGTGTGCCGCTGGTCGGCGAGGATGAGAACGAGGCGGCCCACGTGCCGCGCTCCATGCTGGTCGGAATCATCCGGCCCCGGGTCGAGGAAATTCTGGAATTGGTCCGCGAACGGCTGGAGACGACCGGCTTCGACAAGGTGGCGGGACGCCGCGTGGTTCTGACCGGCGGCGCCAGCCAACTCACCGGTATCCGGGAACTGGCCGCCGAGATGCTCGATAAGAACGTGCGCATCGGCCGTCCCACGGGTTTCAAGGGCCTGGCGGAGGCAACCAACGGCCCGGCCTTCTCGGCCGCCGCAGGCCTGATCAAGTTCATCATCAATTCACAATCGGAGACCGCGCATGCCGCGCTCCGTGCAATGGAGGTCCCGACAAGCCGCTTCGGCCGGTTCGGGATGTGGATCCGTGAAAACATGTAACTCGCATCAACCCTTCATCGCTCCGGTCGACCGGAGCATTTCATCCGTCCCGTCAAAACGGGACTTCCATACTCGCCCGCCGGAGAATCCGGTGCTCCCGGCGGGTCGCACACTCTAAATCTGGAGGCCAACATGAGTATCAACCTGACAGTGCCGAGTAATAACGAGACACCCGAACTGAAACCCAGGATCACCGTCATCGGCGTCGGGGGCGCCGGCGGCAATGCCGTAAACAACATGATCACGTCCGGACTGGAAGGGGTCGACTTCATGGTCACCAATTCCGATGCCCAGGCATTGGCCCAATCCCAATCGGATTTGCGAATTCAGATGGGAACCCAGATCACCCGGGGACTGGGTGCCGGGTCAAATCCGGATGTCGGTCGCGCGGCGGCCGAAGAATCCCTCGAAGACATTCTCGCCAATCTGCAGGATGCCAATATGGTGTTCATCACCGCCGGTCTCGGTGGTGGAACCGGTACCGGCGCCGCTCCGGTCATCGCGCGTGCCGCTCGGGAGCGCGGCATCCTGACGGTGGGCGTGATCACCAAACCATTCCAGTTCGAAGGCGCCAACCGGATGAAGATCGCCGAAGCGGGCCTTGAAGAGTTGCATCAGTTCGTCGATACGCTGCTGATCATTCCCAACCAGAACCTGTTCCGGGTCGCCAATGAGCAGACGACCTTTGCCGATGCCTTCAAGATGGCGGACGACGTCCTCTATTCGGGCGTTCGCGGGGTCACCGATCTGATGGTGATGCCGGGCCTGATCAACCTCGACTTCGCCGACATCCGCTCGGTGATGAGCGAGATGGGCAAGGCGATGATGGGAACCGGCGAAGCCGAGGGTGAACGCCGCGCGGTCGAGGCCGCGGAGGCGGCGATCGCCAATCCGCTGCTCGACGATACCTCCATGCGCGGCGCCAAGGGTGTGCTGATCAATATCACCGCCGGTAACGACATCACCCTGTTCGAGGTCGACGAGGCCGCCAACCGGATTCGCGACGAAGTGGATGAAGATGCAAACATCATCTTCGGCTCGACCTTCGACGAGAATCTCGATGGGCGGATCAGGGTGTCCGTGGTTGCCACGGGGATCGAGGCCGAAGCCGGCGTCCGGCCACAGCCCATCGTGCGTCAGGTGACCGACGCCTATAAGCCGGCGGAGATCGAAGCCCTCAAGGAAGAGGCCGCGCCCACCGCTCCGGCGGAGTTGGCCCGGGTCCCCGAGACCGTCGCCGAACCCATGGCCGAGCAGGAAGAGGCCTCCGAGCCGGATCCGGCGGATGACGGGACCGATACCGCCGCCGGCGGCGACGGCCCGGCACCGTTCATTCCGGATGCGCCGGTCGAGGCTGGGCCCGCGGCTGCCGAAGCAGCCACGCCCGATCCTATCGCCGTCGCGGACATAATGAACGCGCGTTCGGCGGAGGAGGCCCCGGCACCCAAGAAGAGGGGCCCGAGCCTGTTTGAACGGGTCACCGGTGTTGGCCGTCAGGAGCGCCGCGAGCCGCAACCACCGGCGGTCGCCAAGGCGCCTCAGGCGCCCGAGCCAATTCCGTCTCCGGTATTTGGGCCGGAGCCGGAGGCCGCGGCTCATCCGGCACCTCAACCGGCGCCTGTGGCCCAGCCGGTTGAATCGGCATCCGAGTCGCTCCCTGAAACGCAGCGCGAAACACCGATTCCGGCGCCGGCGCCGCCTGCCGGGCAGCCGGCGCAGAGTGCGTCGCCGGCCAACATGCTGCTTGGCGCCCTCGATACCGGTGATGGCGGCAAAAACACGGACGACGATGACGATCTCCTTGATATTCCTGCGTTTTTACGGCGTCAGGCGAACTAAGGAGAGGCTCGGGAAAACCGCAACATTTGGAAACATTTGTTGATTTGTGTGTCTCCGAGGGGGTTGTTACACCATCCTTGGAGCCACATGAATGGGTGCAATTTCAACGAACTGACCCAAGGGTTCCGGGGTAAGACTTCAATCGGGCCGGGTAACGGTCACAGACCGCCCGATAGGGCAAGAGATGAATCACTTGGATAAGGTGCCGATAAGCGAAGGATCCGCTGGCAACACCGTGGCGTCCGGCACTTATGGGTTTACAATTTCCCAAAAGACTATCGCTCAGGCGGTCGATTGTTCCGGGGTCGCGTTGCACTCGGGCGCCGAGGCGGTATTGACCCTGCAACCGGCACCGGCCGGTACCGGGATCATCTTCCGCCGCACGGACCTGGACGGAAGTCCCGAAATTCCCGCCCGTTGGGACCACGTGGTCGATACCACCCTCTGCACCACCCTCGGCGCCGAGGGCGGTGTGCGCATTTCGACGGTTGAGCACCTGATGGCGGCTCTGGCCGGCTGTCACATCGATAACCTCTATGTCGAGGTGGATGGCCCCGAAGTGCCGATCATGGACGGCAGTTCCCAGCCCTTCGTCTGTCTGGTCGAGCGCGCAGGCGTGGTGGAGCAGGCCGAGGCCCGCCGGGTGATTGAAATCCTCAAACCGGTGACCGTCGAAGACGGTGACCGGTTGGTGGAGCTGACCCCGAGCCCGTCTTTCTCGGTCGGGTTCGAGATCGATTTTGCCAATCGGGCGGTGGCCCGCCAGGAATTGGTAGTGACGCTGATCAACGGCTCATTCAAGACGGAAATTGCCCGCGCCCGGACCTTCGGGTTCGCGGAAGAGGTTGCGCAGATGCGGGCCGCCGGCTTGGCCCGCGGCGGTTCGCTCGATAACGCGGTTGTGGTCTCCGAGGACCGGGTCCTCAACGAAGACGGACTGCGCTACGACGACGAGTTCGTCCGCCACAAGGTATTGGACGCGGTCGGCGACTTGTACCTCGCCGGCGCGCCGATTCGCGGTCATTTCCGCGGCGTACGCTCGGGTCACCGGCTCAACAACGAGCTGCTCCGGGCGCTGTTTGCCGATGATACCGCTTGGCGGGAAACGACCCTTGATCCGGCGATCGCCGTTCACGGGATGGGATTCGTCGCGGCTTAGAGCAGTTTCCGGGGATTGCCGGGTTTGCCGCTCCTTTGGGGCGGCATTTTTTGTCGGCGGCACTGTCGTGGCATTGTGATCGCCGCGGGGCAGACAGGGGCCTAAAAAATGCTATATTTGTGCTGGTCTCCAGCGAGGAAACCGGGAAATCACGAATTCCATGGCTGACATGCGATCCTCAAATTTCAAGCGGATCAGACTCCCATCGTCACGGCTCTTGGTGCTTGGCCTTGCGGCATTCGCGCTGGCCGCCTGTTCATCGTCGGACGATGAAAACGCATACGTCGAACGGCCGGTGGCGGCGCTTTACAATACGGCGCTCAACCAACTCAATGCCGGCGAGTTCCAGCAAGCGGCCGTCGCCTTTGATGAGGTGGAACGCCAGCATCCCTATTCGGTATGGGCGATCAAGGCTCAGTTGATGTCGGCCTACGCCTACTATCAAAACAACGACTACGATGACGCCATCATTGCCCTCGATCGGTTCATTCAGCTCCATCCGGGGAACAAGGACATCGCCTATGCCCACTATTTGAGGGGGCTGAGCTACTACGAGCAGATCGTCGATGTGGGCCGGGACCAAAAGATGACCCAGTTGGCGCTGCAAAACCTTTCCGATCTGGTCAATCGGTTTCCCGACAGCAAGTATACCCGCGATGCAAAACTGAAGATCGATCTCACCCGCGATCACCTCGCCGGCAAGGAGATGGAAATCGGCCGCTTTTATCAGGGTCAGCGCCAGCACCTGGCGGCCATAAACCGGTTCAAACTCGTCATCGACCGCTATCAGACCACGACCCACGTGCCGGAAGCGCTCCACCGTTTGACCGAATCCTATCTTGAGCTGGGGCTCACCGATCAGGCGGCCAAAACCGCCGCGACACTGGGCCATAACTTCCCCGGCAGCGAGTGGTACATCGATTCCTACCAGATCGTCGAAGGCAAGCAGGTCCGGCCCAAGGAAGAAAAGAAGGCCCCTTGGTATTGGCCATTCGGCAATTAGGCCGGGGTCAATTCGACGTCCATGCTCCGGTCGCTTTCAATCAAGAATGTGGTGTTGATCGAACGGCTGGCTCTCGACTTCGAGGGCGGTCTCGGCGTGCTGACCGGAGAAACCGGTTCCGGAAAATCAATTCTCCTCGATGCGCTGGGCCTTGCGTGCGGCAACCGGGCCGATGCGGGGCTGGTCCGGTCGGGTGAAGAGCAGGCGACGGTCAGCGCCGAATTCGAGGGAGAACTGTCGGCGCCCCTTGCCGAGCTGCTGGATGAACACGGCATCGAACGGGAGGCGGTCCTGGTCCTGCGCCGGGTGCTGTCGGCGGACGGCCGGTCCCGGGCATTTGTCAACGACCAGCCGGTCAGCGTCGGGCTGCTGCGCCGGCTGGGCGAAAATCTCGTCGAGGTGCACGGGCAGATGGAGGCCCATGGCCTGCTGGATCCGGCCAATCATCGCCGATTGCTGGATGCGTTCGGCGGCTATACGGCCGAACTGACCGGGACCGCGGAAACCTACCGGGCCTGGCGGGCGGCCGAGCAGGCGCGCGAGCAGGCGGAGATGGACCTCCGGCGGGCCAAGGAGGATGAAGAGTACCTGCGCCATGTGGTTGCCGAGCTGACCGACCTGGACCCCCGGGAGGATGAGGAAACCGCGCTCGCCGGCCGCCGTACCCTCTTGATGCACGGCGAACGGATCATCGAGGCGGCCAATGGGGCGGCGGCCGACCTGAGCGACGGGCGAGGCGTCGAAGGGGCGCTCAGGTCCGCTCTCTCCGCGGTCGAGCGGGTCGCCGGCAAGGCCGAAGGCGCCCTCGACGATGCCCGGGCGGCGCTCGAGCGGGCGTTGAACGAGGCGGTGGAGGCGGCGTCCGAAATCGAACGGGCGAGCCGCGCGGTGGTGCTGGACCCGGCGGAACTGGAACGGGTGGAGGAGCGCCTGTTCGCGCTGCGCTCGCTGGCCCGGAAACACGGCTGCGCGGTCGCCGGGCTGCCGGCGGTCAGGGAGCGGCTGGCGGGTCAATTGGCGACGGTGGAAGAGGGGTCCGATGCCCTCGATCGTCTGCGCGCCGAGGAGGATGCCGCCAAGGCCGAATACGAAGCCGCCGCCAAAGTCCTGTCGGAGAAGCGCAAGACGGCGGCCGGCAGGCTCGATAAGGCGGTGAAGAAGGAACTGCCGCCCTTGAAGCTCGGGGATGCGGCGTTCTCGACCGGCCTTGAGCCCCTGGACCCGGGGGATTGGGGCGCCGCCGGCCGGGAACGGGTCCGGTTCAATGTCCGGACCAACCCCAACACGCCCGCGGGTCCGCTGCATCGCATCGCGTCGGGCGGCGAATTGGCGCGGCTGATGCTGGCCATAAAGGTGGTGCTGGCCGATGCGGACGCGGTCCCGACGCTGATCTTCGACGAGGTGGATGCGGGGATCGGCGGCGCGGCCGCGGCGGCGGTCGGCGAACGCCTGGCCCGGCTTGCCGGTGACGCGCAGGTACTGGTCGTCACCCATTCGCCGCAGGTGGCGGCGCGCGGGACCAGCCACTGGCGGATATCGAAATCCGGCGCCCGCGAGGGCAACCGGACGGATGTCGAGGGGCTCGGCGCCGAGGCCCGGACCGACGAGATCGCCCGCATGTTGTCCGGCGCCACGGTGACCGACGAGGCCCGCGCCGCCGCGCTCAGCCTGCTGGCCGGCGATGCGCGGGCGGCGGAGTAGGGCGATGGCGGATATCGATCCCGGCAATCTGACCGAGATGGAGGCGGCCGCCGAGCTGGAGCGTCTGGCCGCGGAGATCGCCGCCCACGACAAGGCTTATCACGCGGACGATGCGCCGGTGATCCCGGATGCCGAGTATGACGCCCTCCGGCGGCTGAATGACGCCATCGAGGCCAGGTTCCCGGATCTGGTGCGTGAAAACAGCCCCTCCAGGCAGGTCGGCGCCGCGCCCGCCGGCGGCTTCGCCAAGGTCACCCACGCCCGGCCGATGCTGAGCCTCGGCAACGTGTTTTCGGAAGAGGAACTCCGGGATTTCGTCGACGGGCTCCGCCGGTTCCTCAAGGAACTCCGCGACGATCCAACCATCGCCATCGAGTTCGTCGCCGAGCCCAAGATCGACGGGCTCTCCATTTCGCTGCGGTACGAAAACGGCGAGTTCGTTACCGGCGCCACCCGGGGCGACGGGGCGGTGGGCGAGGATGTCACGGAAAATCTCCGCACCCTCGACGAGATTCCGAAGACCCTCATGGGCGCGCCCGAAATCCTTGAAGTCAGGGGCGAGGTCTATATGACCAGGCCCGACTTCCTCGAAATGAACGAACGGCAGGAAGCGGCGGGCGACAAGGTGTTCGCCAATCCGCGCAATGCCGCCGCCGGGTCGCTGCGCCAGCTCGACAGCACGATTACGGCGGCCCGGCCCCTGAAGCTGTTCGCTTACGCCTGGGGTGACCTGTCGGAACCGGTGGGCGAGACCCAGTGGGATTTCCTCGCCGCCCTCGGGAAGTGGGGGTTTCCGGTCAACCCGTTGGCCAGGGTCTGCGGCAGCGTCGAGGAAATCCTGGAGAATTACGAAAAGCTCTCGGCGGCGCGGGCCGGCCTCGACTACGACATCGACGGGATCGTCTACAAGGTCAACCGGCTGGACTGGCAGGAGCGCCTGGGCATGGTTAGCCGCGCGCCGCGCTGGGCCGTGGCCCACAAGTTTCCGGCGGAGAAAGCCGAGACCGTGCTCAACGGCATCACCATCCAGGTGGGACGGACGGGCACGCTGACGCCGGTGGCCGAGCTGGAGCCCGTCACCGTCGGCGGGGTGGTGGTCAGCCGCGCGACGCTGCACAACGAGGACGAGATCGGGCGCAAGGACATCCGCATCGGCGATACGGTCGTGATCCAGCGGGCCGGCGACGTGATCCCCCAGGTGGTCGAGGTGGTGACCGCCAAGCGGCCCAAGGAATCGAAACCGTTCGTTTTTCCCGAGGTGTGCCCCGAGTGCGGCTCCCACGCGGTTCGGCCCGAGGGCGAAGCGGCCCGGCGCTGCACCGGCGGGCTGGTCTGCCCGGCCCAGGCGCTGGAGCGGATGAAGCACTTCGTCTCCCGCAACGCCTTCGACATCGAGGGTCTCGGCGCCAAGCACATCGAGGCCTTCATGGCCGACGATATCCTCAGGACCCCGGCGGATATCTTCCGGCTCGGCGATCACCGGGACGGCATTGCCGGCCGCGAGGGCTGGGGCGACAGGTCAGCCGACAACCTGATCGCCGCCATCGGCGACCGCCGCGCCATCGATCTCGACCGGCTGATCTACGCCCTCGGCATCCCGCAGGTGGGGTCGGCGACGGCGCGGCTGCTGGCCAAGCAGTACGGCGCCCTCGACAACTGGCGGAACGCCATGGGGGCGGCGGAGAACCGGGAGTCGGAGGCCTACGCGGAGCTGACCGACATCGACGGCATCGGTCCCTCGGTGGCTGAGGACATCCTTGAGTTCTTCGGCGAAACCCACAACCGGGCCGTCCTGGACGACCTCGGAGAGTTGTTGGACGTCCGGAATTTCGAGGCGCCCGACACGGTTGGCTCGCCCATTGCCGGCAAGACGGTGGTGTTCACCGGCACGCTCGAGACCGTGACCCGGTCCGAGGCCAAGGTGCGCGCCGAAAGTCTCGGCGCCAAGGTGGCGGGCAGCGTCTCCACGAAGACCGACTACGTGGTCGCCGGTCCCGGCGCCGGATCCAAGGCCAAGAAGGCCGCCGATCTCGGCATTGCGACCCTCACCGAGGACGAGTGGCTGAAGCTGATCGGCGATGCCTGAGCCAAGGCACCCTCACCCCGACCCTCTCCCTTCCAGCCTTCGTAGCCGAAGGCTACTTCGGCGGAGTAGGCCAGGGAGGGAGAGGGAGTCGCCGCGTTGCCGCATCGAGTTCCCTCTCCCCCTTCTTCAGGGGGAGAGGGCCAGGGTGAGGGGGTGTGCAAAAGACGTGAATCACCTAATCGAGTCCGGACCTTATCTCGACAATTGCTGTGGGGGGCCGTATTTCTCAATCAGCTTCGCCCAGCGTGGATCGGACTTCCAATAAAAACCCGCTCGCTCGGAATCCCGAAGCTTCACGATAAGCGGTCGTTCGGAGTTTATTTGAACAGGGCGAAGAGAGGAGAGGCGTCGCCAACCATTTGCGTCATGTTCCAACACTGCTCCGGAACAGCCCGCCGTCCCGCAGGTGTATGATTGATTGATGACGACGAACAGTTCGTCCTTGCCGTCCTCATCCAGATCGAACCAGGCGGTCCATGTCAGCTTTTCGCGAATCATTCGTTCGATCTTTGAGACGGTGGTGTCGTTCACATTTGCGATGACTTGCACCCCGTCATCACCGTAAACCGCCTCCAGAATGGCCGGCCAGATCTTGCCGTCCGGTGTTGTCTTCTTGAACACGATCTGGTGAGACCGGTCGGCCGCGCGGGCGGGTCCAGCCGTCACAAGCGCCAGCCCCATGGCGCAGGCCAGGAGAATTGCCGGACGGTAGTCGAGGCCCATGGATCGATCTCTCCGTTCCCTGTTTCTTCAATCGGGGTCCATACCTAACCGATCATACTACCCGGCATTGTGGCAACAATATGTCGATCAACGAAAGCGCCGGACATCCTGGAATTCCCGAAGGCGCGTTTCAATCGCCGTGAAGATAGGGACATCATCTGTCTTTGCCGGGATCGGTGCGCCTGCCCAGCACCCGGATGTCCCGAAGGCTGGCCTGGCTTTCGGCCACACCGTTGCCATAATTTCACACTAGGCCGTTGGCGGTTAGCCTGATCTACGGGCGGCGATCAGTGGAGAAGTGGCGAATTTCAGTGTCCGGGTGAAACAGGAAATTGAACGTTATGGGTAAGAAAGTAATACGGCTTTACGTCATTGTCTGGACGTTGGCTGCGACTGTTCTGCTCCTGATTGTGGTCAGCCCATTCAATCTCTGGAACCCGCTTTGGCTGGATGGCGCGACGCTACAGGAGATTGGGAGAACCGGGTATCGGGACAGGCTCTGGGCAATGGTCATTGAGGTTGTGCAACTTACGTTTCTGATTGCCATTCCCTGGGGATCTCTAATTCTTCGCCGCCGGCCGTTTTGGGCTCGAATTCTCGTGCGGTATGCGGTGTTTCTCTGGACCTCCCTGTCCGTACTCTACGTAGTCGGATTGACCGGTGGAATGCTCTGGGTTGGGCTTGGAAATGATGAAAACGACCGGTTCCGACCCGCTTACTCGGAACCGGTCGCAGCGGAGTACATTGGGGTAATTGCCCTTCAAGTGATGCACCTCTGCGTTTTCCTGGTTCCCGCCTTCATCTACTGGTTGATTGTTCAACGGGAGAGAGAGAATGGGCGGGTTTGAAGGCGACCGGCCCGGAGCGCTTCCATAACGATATCCTCTGCCGGCCTGGGGTCGTCACGAAACTCCCGCTCAAGATCGCGTCCAATCCGATTGTTGTAGATGCCTAGTTCGACGGCTGCTGTGGGGGGCCGTATTTCTCAATCAGCTTTGCCCAGCGTGGATCGGACTTCCAATAAAAACCCGCTCGCTCGGAATCCCGGAGCTTCACGATAAGCGGCCGTTCGGAGTTTATTGGAACATGACGAAGAGAGGAGAGGCGCCGCCATCCATTTGCGTCATGCTCCAACACTGTTCCGGAACAGCCCATCGAACCGCAGGAGTATGACTGAGTGATGATGACGAACAGTTCGTCCTTGCCGTCCTCATCCAGATCGAACCAAGCGATCCAAGTCAATTTTTCGCGAATCATTCGTTCGATCCGCGAGACGGTGGTGTCGTTCACTTTTGCGGTGACTTGCAGTTCGTCATCATCATAATGCGCCTCCCGAATGGCCGGCCATATCTCGCCGTTCGGTGTTGTCTTCTTGAACACGATCTGGTGAGACCGGTCGGCCGCGCCGACGGGTCCGGACGTCACAAGCGCCAGCCCCGCGGCGCAGGCCAGGAGAATTGCCGGACGGTAATCGAGGCCCATGGATCGATCTCTCCGTTCCCTGTTTTTTCAATCGGGGCTCCTGCCCCAACCGATCATACTACCCGGCATTGTGGCGACAATATGTCGATCAACTAGAATAGTTCTCGACCCCCCCGATTGTTGTAGGGGCCTAGGGTCAGGACCCATTAAAATGTTGTTCATGAGTTTTGGCGACGATGGTGTCTCGATTGGACAGGAGACCCGACATGAGCGATTTATTTTGGCTGACGTCTGAGCAGCTTCGACGCATTGAGCCTTACTTTCCACTGTCGCACGGCATTCCGCGGGTCGACGACTTGCGGGTTGTATCCGGGATCATTCACGTGATCCGCAACGGTCTTCGCTGGCGCGACGCGCCGGTGGATTACGGCC